>NZ_DASZKT010000084.1:0-2554 GCF_035552695.1 Actinospica sp. | reverse complement strand
ATCCTCTTCGTCTTCGACGGCGGTGAACTCACCGCAGAGCAGCTCGCCGCGATCCGCGTGGACGGCGTCGAGATCGACCGCTACGCCTACCACCACCTGACCGAGCTCGACAGCCTCCTGATCCCCCGTCTGGCCCGCAGGGTGCACGCCGCCATCGAAGCGGAGGCAAAGAGCGAAACCATGTACCTGGAGCACGGCAAGCCGTGTTACTGACATATGCGTCAGTAACACGGCTGCGCGGCTAACGATCAGAGGCGCGGAGCGGCGGCGGTCATGGTGGTCATGGTGTGGCTGCGAGCGTGTCCAGAATTTGCTGGCCGTATTTCGCGAGCTTGCTCTCGCCGATGCCATTGATCGTGCCGAGCGCGTCGAGGGTGGTCGGGGCTTGGGCGGCGATCTGCCGGAGGGTCGCGTCGTGGAAGACCACGTATGCGGGTACGGACTGTTCCTTCGCCGTGGCGCCACGCCATGCGCGTAGCCGTTCGAAGAGCGGCACAGCGTGCTCGGGCAGCTCGTCGATGGCGGCGGACTGCTTGGAGCGTTTCGGGGCGCGCGCCGCCTTCTCGGGTTCACGGCGCAGCATGACCTTGCGCTCTCCGCGCAGCACCGCGGCGCTGGCGTCGGTGAGGGCGAGCGTGCTGTAGTCGCCCTCCACGATGAGTAGCCCCTGGGCCAGCAACTGACGCGCCACCGCACGCCATTCGCCGTCGGCCAACTCCGTACCGATGCCGAACACGCTCAGCGAGTCGTGGTTGAACTGGGTGACCTTCGCGGTCTTCTTGCCGAGCAGGATGTCGATCGACTGTCCGGCGCCGAATCTCTGGCGCCGCTCGGACTTCAGCCGGAACACCGTGGACAGCAGTTTCTGCGCGGCCACGGTGCCGTCCCACGACTCCGGCGGGTTCACACAGGTGTCACAGTTGCCGCAGGCCGAACCCCGCTGGCCGAAGTAGGCCAGCAGCCGGATCCGGCGGCACTCGATCGTCTCGCACAGCGCCAGCATGGCGTCGAGATGGGCGGTGAGCTGGCGGCGGTGGGCATCGTCGCCTTCGGAACCGGCGATCATCTTGCGCTGCTGCACGACGTCTTGCAGGCCGTACGCGAGCCATGCGGTCGACGGCAGGCCGTCCCGCCCCGCTCTGCCGGTCTCCTGGTAGTAGCCCTCGACGGACTTCGGCAGGTCGAGGTGGGCGACGAAGCGCACGTCCGGCTTGTCGATGCCCATGCCGAACGCGATCGTGGCGACCATGACGAGGCCCTCCTCGCGGAGGAACCGGGCCTGGTTGGAGGCGCGGACGCGCGCGTCGAGCCCGGCGTGGTACGGCAGCGCCGGGATCCCGTTGTCCACCAGGAACTGCGCGGCCTTCTCCGTCGACGCGCGGGAAAGGCAGTACACGATGCCCGCGTCGCCCTCGTGCTCGGCGCGAAGCAGGCCGAGCAACTGCCGCATGGGCTCGTTCTTGGGCACGATCCGGTACTGGATGTTCGGCCGGTCGAAGTTCGACACGAAGTGGCTGGCGTCGCCCAACTGCAGCCGATCCGCGATCTCCGCGTGCGTCGCCTCGGTGGCGGTCGCGGTCAGGGCGATCCTCGGCACCTTCGGCCAGCGTTCATGCAGCATGGACAGCGCGAGATAGTCCGGCCGGAAGTCGTGCCCCCATTGCGCGACGCAGTGCGCCTCGTCGATGGCGAACAGGGAGATCTTGCCGCGGTCCAGCAGTTGCAGCGTCGATTCCAGCCGCAGCCGTTCGGGAGCGAGGTAGAGCAGGTCCAACTCACCGGCGGCGAACGCGGACTCGACCCGGCCGCGTTCCTCAGAACCCTGGGTCGAATTCAAGAACCCGGCCCGCACCCCGAGCGCCGTCAACGCGTCCACCTGGTCCTGCATCAGCGCGATGAGCGGCGAGATCACCACTCCGACACCATCGCGGACCAGCGCGGGAATCTGGTAGCACAGCGACTTGCCGCCACCGGTCGGCATCAGGACGAGCGCGTCGCCCCCGCCGATGACGTGGTCGATGATCTCCCGCTGCTCACCCCGGAACGAGTCATAGCCGAACACCCGGCGCAGCACCTCGGCCGCGTCCGCCGCGTCGGTCACCTCAGGATCGGTCTCGGTCGAACTCACCCGCCGAAGTCTACGGGGATCGGCCGTTCGGCGGGGCTGATCAGGAACGGCGGCCGTGGTCCGCCCAGGACACGGGCCGACGGCGAAGGCCAGCGTCTCACTGAACTGATCGTGGCTGGTACGCAAGTCGCCGACGCTGCGTAGCCACGCCGGAAGCCGGGCGACAGATGCGACTGTCGTGGAGCGGCGATTCTTGGTCAGTTGACTGCCGGAAGCCGAACGCGGCAGCTCGAACCTGAACCCACGTCAGTACGATCTGTACGATTTTCGCCACTCTGGGTATCCGGAATGTCGGTGGAAAGTGGGTAGAGTGAGGCCGTGAACCGACTGGCGGCTGCGACCTCGCCGTATTTGCTTCAGCATGCTGACAACCCGGTGAACTGGTGGCCGTGGGGCGAGGAGGCGATCGCCGAGGCCAGGCGGCGG
>NZ_DASZKT010000083.1:0-45099 GCF_035552695.1 Actinospica sp. | reverse complement strand
TCGATCTGGTCAGGAGGCTTGCAGGGTGCCGAGGGTGGCGGTGACGGTGCTGTTCGAGCCGTCCGGCTTGGTGATTGCGACTGGCACCTGCTGGCTGGGCTTCAGTGTCGCGAGTTCGGCGGACAGCGCGTCCATCGAGGTCACGGCGACCTTGTTCAGCGAGGTGATGACGTCGCCGGCGACGATTCCGGCGTTCGCCGCCGGGCCGCCGGACGTGACTTCCACCACGCCGACGCCGACCGGCCTGGAGTTGGCGTCGATCAGCGACCGTCCGGTGATGCCGAGCGAGGCGAGTCCGGAGTCGGTAACCTTCCCGGAACCGATGATCTGGTCGGCGATCCGCTTCGCGGTGTCCGAGGAGATGGCGAACCCGATGCCCGGGTGCGCACCGCCGAGGGTCTGGTCCACGGCCGTCAGCGTCGGAATCCCGACCACCGCCCCGGACAGGTCGACGAGCGCGCCGCCGCTGTTGCCCGAGTTGATCGACGCAGAGGTCTGGATCATGTCCGTCAGCGTGGCGGCGGGCGTGTCCGAGCTCTGCGGCTCGGTGACGCTGCGCCCGGTGGCGGAGATGATCCCGTCCGTCGCCGAACTGGAGAGCCCGATCGGATTGCCCATCGCCAGCACGATCTGGCCTACGACCGCCTTGGACGAGTCGGCGAAGGCCGCCGGCTTGAGGTCGGACGGCGGGTTGGTCAGCTTGATCACGGCGAGGTCACCCTGCGGGAAGCTGTTGACCAGCTTGGCGTCGTAGGTCTGGCTCGAGGTGGACAGCGTCACCTTGTAATCGGACGCTCCGGCGACGACGTGGTTGTTGGTGACGATGTCGCCCTTGGTGTCGAGGATGATCCCGGACCCGAGTGAGGAGGGCAGCGTGATCAAAACGACCGAGGGCATCACCGTCGCGATGACGTTCTCGTAGTTGGACTGCAGGTTCGCACCGCCGGTATTCGCGGTCGACGTTGAACTCGACGAGCTCGAACCGCCCGAGGAGGAGCAACCGCCGAGCGCCAGCGCTCCGACCGCCAGCAGCGTGGCCGCGGCCGTCGTCACCGCCACCACCACCCGGCCGCGCCGCCGAGTCACGCGCCGTCCGTTCAGAGCCTGTCCCAACACCTTGGACCACCATCCCGTTTCGCGCCGCCCACTCCGTTCCAGGAGACGGCCGCGGGATGGCACCGCGCATGTCGGGTCCGCCGAACGTGTTACGCGGCGGCGGTGATGAGGATGACGTCCAGCTTCCGGGGGCCGTGCACTCCCTCGACTCGGTCGAGTTCGATGTCACTGGTGGCGGATGGTCCGGCGATCCAGGTCTGCGGGCGGACGGGGGAGAGGCGGCCGTGCTCGAAGGCCCGCGGCACGGAGGTCACGACCTGGTCGGGGACGCGTACGACGCAGATGTGGTGGTCGGGCACGAGGGTCAGCAGGCGGCGGCCCTGGCCGGGCCCGCCGTCGAGGACGATGGTGCCGGTCTCGGCGATCGCCAGGGCGCACGCGCTGATCACGGACTGGACCTCATCCAGCCGCTGCGGCGTCAGCTCGGGAGAGTCGGGGACGAGGGTGACGGTCGGGAGCAGTTCGCTCAGCCAGGCTTCGGGCAGCGCCTCGGGGATGGCGACGCTCGTGGAACCGCGTTCGGTGAGCAATCTGGCGATCATGGCGGGCAGTTCGGCCTCGCTGCCGCGGTGGACCTGCGCGCGGTAGTCGGCGAGGTTCTCGGCGAGGAGGTCGACGGTCTCGGCCGCGGTGCGCGTGCCGTGTTCGTGAAGGTAACCGCGTGCCATCCCAGCGGGTTCGTCCTTGGGCACGTCGGCGAGGGCGCGGCGGATGCGGGCGAGGATCTCCTCGCGGGCCGTGGCCGTCACGGGTGGGTCTCCTTCCACCACTGCCGGAAAGTCTGTCGAGGCAGTTCCGGTAGATCCCTGGACTCGGTCCATGCCTTGGCGGGACCGATGGGGAGCTTTTGGGCCTTCGGGATCAGTTTTCTGCTGCGCACGGCGGCGGCCTCGGCCGCGCGGTAGGCGGCGGGATGCGTCATCGCGTAGGTCGCGGCCTTCATGGCGGCGCGCTCGGCACGGTGGCCCGGTTCGGTCTCGGTGACGCGGGCGCGGAGGTGGACCAGTACCTCCGGGATGTCGATGGCGACGGGGCAGACCTCGTAGCAGGCGCCGCAGAGGGACGAGGCATAGGGGAGCGAGGCGTCCAGCGCGGTTCCGGTGCCGCGCAGCTGCGGGGTGAGGATCGCGCCGATCGGGCCCGGATAGGCGGAGCCGTACGCGTGGCCGCCCGCGCGCTCGTAGACCGGGCAGACGTTGAGGCAGGCGGAGCAGCGGATGCAGCGCAGAGCCTGGCGGCCGACGGTGTCGGCGAGGGTGTCGGTGCGGCCGTTGTCGAGCAGCACGAGGTGGAACTCGCGCGGCCCGTCGCCCTCGGTGGTGCCGGTCCACATCGTCGTGTACGGATTCATCCGCTCGGCGGTGGAGGAGCGGGGGAGCAGCTGCATGAAGACCTCGAGGTCCCGCCAGCTCGGGATGATCTTCTCGATTCCGACGACGGAGATCAGCGTCTCGGGCAGGGTCAGGCACATCCGGCCGTTGCCCTCGGATTCGAGGACGACCAGCGTGCCGCTCTCCGCGATCATGAAGTTGGCGCCGGAGACGGCGACCTTGGCGCGCAGGAACTTCTCGCGCAGGTGCAGGCGCGCCGCCTCGGCGAGGTCGGCGGGCGTGTCGCTCAGCTCGGCCGGGGCCGGACGGCCGTAGCGCGCCATGTTGGCGCGGAAGATGTCGCGGATCTCGGTGCGGTTGCGGTGGATCGCCGGCACCAGGATGTGCGAGGGCAGGTCGTCGCCGAGCTGCACGATCAGCTCGGCCAGGTCGGTTTCGTAGGCCGAGATGCCTTCGGCGGCGAGGGCCTCGTTGAGGCCGATCTCCTGGGTGGCCATGGACTTGACCTTGACCACCTCGGTCTCGCCGGTGGCCTTGACGAGCGCGGCGACGATGCGGTTGGCCTCGGCGGCGTCCCGCGCCCAGTGCACGGTGCCACCCGCCTCGGTGACCTTGGTCTCCAGTTGGACAAGGTACTGATCGAGATGGCGGAGGGTGTGGTCCTTGATCTGCTTGCCCGCCTCGCGGAGCCCGGACCAGTCCTCGAGCTCGCTGACGGCCTTGGCGCGCTTGTCGCGGATCGTGTGCGTGGCGCGCGTGAGGTTGGCGCGGAGCTGCTTGTCCTGCGTGGCGAGGCGCGCGGCGGCGGGGAAGGACGGCATGCCGAGGTAGGTGCCGCCGCTCACTGGGCCACCGCCTCGTACGGCGCGTCCTTGGTGGACGCGAGGACCTCGGCGAGATGCAGGGTCCTGACCGGTGCGGCGGAGCGGCGTGCGGTGCCGCCGATGTGCATCAGGCAGGAATTGTCCGCGGCGACCAGGTATTCGGCGCCGCTCTCCACCGCGTGCGCGACCTTGTCGGCGCCCATCGCCGCCGAGACGTCCGGATTCTTCACCGAGAAGGTCCCGCCGAAGCCGCAGCACTCCTCCGCTCCGGGCAGCTCGACCAGCTCAAGGCCCTCGACGCGGCTGAGCAGCCGGGCCGGGCGATCCCCGAGCTTCAGTAGGCGCGCGCTGTGACAGGTCGGATGATAGGCGACGCGATGCGGGAAATAGGCGCCCACGTCCGCGGTCTCCAGGATGTCGAGCAGGTACTCGGTGAGCTCGTAGACCGGCGGCGGCGCCGAGCTCCCGAGCAGCCGCGGATGGATGTCGCGGACGAAGGCCCCGCAGGAGCCGGAGGGCACCACGATCGCGTCGTACCCGCGGAAATCGCGCGCGAACTTCTCGGCGAGCGGCTTGGCCTCGGCCGGATACCCGGTGTTGTACTGCATCTGGCCGCAGCAGGTCTGCGCCTCGGGGAAGTCGACCGCGACCCCGAGCCGTTCCAGTACGCGGACCGTGGCGATCCCGGTGCTCGGGAAGGCCACGTCGTTGACGCACGTGACGAACAAGGCGGTGGTAGGCATCGCGGCTCGGATCACTCGATTCATCGGAGGTCTTGGGTCCTGATTGCGATACTACCGCCCGATTCCGCGCCTGATCCAGTGCGAATGAACGCTGGTTCCAGTTCGTTATCCGCCAGCCTGCATGAGGGGAAGGATCCGCCTGACCGCGGTGATCGGCATCATGTCCCACTCGCCGTACTGGATCTGCTGGCCGGTGGTCGGCGCGTGGATGACCAGTCCGTTTCCCACGTACATGGCCACGTGCGCGCCGTCGAGGTAGAAGATCAGATCGCCGGGCTGCAGGGCCGAAAGCTGGGCCGGGACCGGCTGGCCCACGTTGATCTGATCCCAGGTCACCCGCGGCAGCTGTACGCCGGCCGTCTGCCAGGCCGCCTGGACCAGGCCGGAGCAGTCGTAGCTCGGGTCGCCGGTGCCGCCCCACTCGTACCACAGGCCCAGCTTCGACTCGACGAAGTCGATCGCCAGCGCCGCCCGGCCGAGCGGCTGCGGCACCGACGCGATCTGCTCGGCGGTCACGCCCGAGTAGTCCAGGGACCGCTGCTGAGCCGCCGTCAACTGGCCGAGCAGCGACTGCGCGTGCTGCTGCTCGGCGAGGATCTCGGCGCGCGCGGCGGCCGCCTGCTGCTCCATCGTGGCCTGCTGCTCAAGGGCCTGCGAGGCCTGCGCGCGAAACTGCGTGAGCTGCTGCTGTTGCTGCACGACCGTCCGCAGGCCGACGGATTCGCCGCGACCGAGCGCCTGCAGGCTGACGGCCCGCTGCAGGAATTCATCGGGCTGCTGCGCGAACATGAGTTGCAGCGTGGGGTCGATGCCGCTGCCGCGGTATTGCGTTTCCGCCAATTGGCCCAGCGATCCGTAGTACTTATCCACCTGCTGCCGGATCGTCGAGGCCTCGGCCTGAATGGCGTTCACCTTCTGCTGCAGCGAGGCCATCTGCTGGGTCGCCTGGTCGTACCGCTGCGTGGCCGTCTCCGACTGCGCGCGCAGGCTCTGCACCTCGGCCTTGACCGAATCGAGCGTGACGGCCTGGCCGGTGCCCGGCGCGCACACCCCGGCCACCACGCCCACGGCTGCGGCCGACGAGGTCACGGTGCACACCCCGCGTACCCCGCGCACGCCGCGCACGGAGCCGGAGCCGTTCATGCGTTTCGTCCGTTTGTGGGACACCATCGCGGCATCACTCCAGACAAGGGAAAGGCGGGGCCCCGAACGCCGGCCGGTCGATACGGCGTCACCCTACGCTCCGCGTGATGGATTGGCCGCGTAGGGTGAGCGCCGCTTTGCCGGATCGTTACCGCTCCAACGTCCTTTCGTCGCCACTTGCCCGTTTTCTGGAACCCGATCGGGGTACTGCGGGCCTGGTGGCGCGCTCGGGCTGGCCGGATGGGCCCGGCTCGGATAAAAATTCAGCGACAGCGTCGCGGCGGCCCCCTAGAATCTTCGATTCAGTGAGACAAACCGTACGCTCAGCCCATGAGCGGATATTTGACAACCCGAAACCGCTCCCCAGCGATCGAGTACCACGGAGGCATCCATGTCGGCACAGGCGATTTCCGCGGCAGGCCCAGCGCCTACCCCTGTGCCGCCCTGCCGACCGTCCCGCACCCGGTCCCGACGGATGACGACCGCCGCCGAGGCCGCCGAGACCCCCGAGCCCATGAACGACGGACTCGGGTGGAGCGAGCCGGAGATCGCCGAGCTCGCCCGCCTCGCGCCGGGCCTGCTGCCCGGCCGGATAATGACCTGCGATCCGGTCGGCGCGCTGGTGCTGACCGAACTCGGCGCCACCGCCACGACCTACTGCGCCACCCTGCTGCTCGCCGTCGCGCGCGCCCGCTCCGTCGGACGCCTATGGCCCAAGCCGGGTGACCGGGTGGCGCTTCGCCGGTGGCCGGACGGACCGGTGACCGTCGAGGGCGTCGTCGCCTGACCTGAACAAGCTCCAGCACACGACAAGCTCCATCAAACGTCGAAGAGCCCCCCACCCGATCCACCGCGGGTGCAGGGGCTCTCGGCGTTCTCGCGCTACTTGTGCGTCGTCTGCACGATGCCGCCCCACGCGGCCCGCGCGCCGGAGTCGCCGACCTGGACCACGCGCACGAGGCAGATCGCGCTCGCGCCGATCGCCAGCGCCGCGATGACGACCATGGTCGCGTGGTGGTCCGCGTAGCCGCGCTTCTCGGCCAGCTCCAGCGCCAGCGCGAGCACGGCCACCGCGGCGACGAACCAGACCAGTGTGCTGCCGAGCGCCTTGTGCTGCGCCGCCACGCTCTGCAGATAGGAGTTGTGGTTGTACAGCTGGGTGCCCGCGAGCTGCGTGGCGTACGTCACCGGGACCATGATCACGGAGAGCCCGGCCACCCACCAGCCGAACCTGCGGCGCCAGGCCGGGCGGATCGCGATCGCGAGGACGCCGAGGCAGGCCAGCGGAATGCCGACGACCGTGACATGGATGATCAGAACGTGCGTGGGCAGACCGAACACGGTATACGGCATGGATGCGTCCTCAGCTGGCGTCTCGACTCACTGTTTCAACCGCGAACAACGTACGCCCCCGCCGTTCGGTTCAGACATCCACAGTCCCGCCGGAACGCCAATAGAAGCCGTCCTCGCGGGAAAGGAACGCCGAGTCGATCAGATAGCGGCGCAGCGCGGCGAAGTCCGGGTACAGGTCGCGCAGCATCATGTTCACCTCGGCCTCCGCGTACCGGGTGCCGGGCTCGAAGGCCTGCGCGATCTCCTCGAGCACGATCTGCCGCTTGCCGAACTTCTCCGGCAGGTACACGAGCTTGCCGTCGCGGAAGCAGTTGAGCAGCACGGAGAGCCGCGCCGGGTCGGTGGTCGAGAAGGCCTTCGCCGCCGCCTCGTCGCGCTTGCGGTTGAGCTCGCCGAGTGTGCTGCGGAACACGTCCGGGGCGGCCAGGAAGCGCTCCTCGCCCGCGTGCCTGGCCAGCCCGACCGCGGTCAGATTGGCGAGTGCGCGCCGCGCCTCGGCCTGGCTCACGGCCGTCGCCTGCGCCACCTGAGCGGCTGTCAGCCCCTCGGCCGGCTCGGCGAGCACCAGCGCCGAGAAGACCCGCAGCTTGGTGGTGTCGGCGAGCACGGCGACGAGTTGGCGCGGGTCGGGAATCCGCTGATCGATCTCCTCCATACCAGCGGAGCCTAGTTGACCTCGTCGCCAGGACGCAGGGGGATTATCCGCTCTCACCCCACCAGCAGTTCCCCGCGCAGCGGCAGTTCACGCGAGGACGGGCCGACCTTGACGAGGAACGCCCCGTCGGGCTGCGCCCACGCGTGCCGTGACTCGTCCCAGTGCGCGAACGCCCGCGCGGGCAGCGTCAGCCGGATCCGCGCGCGTTCGCCGGGCTTCGCGACCACCCGGCCGAACGCGGCGAGCGCGCTGACGCCGTCCACCGGCCTGGTCAGGTACACCTGCACGGTCTCCGTGCCCTGCCGCGGGCCGACGTTCCGCACGGTCACGCCGATCTCGACGTCCGCGCCCGCGTGCACCGGGCCGACCGGCAGCTGGACCTCCTCGTAGTCCCATTCGGTATAGCCGAGGCCGTGGCCGAAGGGATAGCGCGGGTCGATGCCGGTCCGCGCGTACGCCCGGTAGCCGACGCTCAGGCCCTCCTCGTACCGCAGGGCCCCCTCGTGCGGCTTCGCGATGCCCACCGGCACCAGCGGCTCGGTGCGCGGGATGCTCACCGGCAGCCGGCCGGTCGGTTCCTGATCGCCCGTCAGCACGTCGGCGAGCGCGAGGCCGAACTCCTGTCCCGGAAACCAGATCTGGAGGATCGCACTCACTCGTTCGGCCCACGGCATCAGCACCGGCATGCCGCTGTT
Source organism: Actinospica sp. (assembly GCF_035552695.1). Classification (NCBI taxonomy): domain Bacteria; kingdom Bacillati; phylum Actinomycetota; class Actinomycetes; order Catenulisporales; family Actinospicaceae; genus Actinospica; species Actinospica sp. The sequence continues at coordinate 37,239 of NZ_DASZKT010000083.1, read as the reverse complement.
GACCACCACGATGGTGCGCGGGCAGACGGCCGAGACCTCTTCGATGAGTGCGTCCTGGCGGCCCGGCAGCGCCAAGGTACTGCGGTCGTAGCCCTCGCTCTCCTCGCCCGGCGCCGGGCCGACGATGACTACGACGGCGTCCGCCTCACCGGCGGCCGCGAGCGCCTCGCCCATCAACTCCGGCGCGGTGCGAATGCGTTGCGCGGCCAGCCGGAACCGGACGAATCCGGGCTCGTAGTCGCCCGGCCTGCCGGTTGCCGTCAGCCGTACCCGCTGCCCGGCGCGCAGGTCGCGTTCGACGCCGGATTCGAAGGGCTGGGAGAAGACCTCCATCGGGTCGTTCACCTGCGGCGCGATGGTCTCGGTCGCGAGCTCGCCGTCGATGTCGAGGCGCAGTTCGCCGATGCCCGCGACGGCGAACCGGTAGCCGCCGTCCGCGGGGGCCGTGTACATCGTGCTCAGGGCCAGCTGCTTGGCGTTCGCGGCGACGCCTTCGGGCAGCGGGTCCCAGAACGTCAACTCGGAGTTCGGACGAATGCCCGAATAGACGAGTTCGTCGTCCTCGTCGTAGATCTCCAGCCGCGCGCCGGGTCCGCCGTCCACCGGATCCTCGGTGCACTCGGCATCGGGGCCCGAAGTGCGGTAGCTGTGCGCGCAGCCCTCCGCGACGGTGATGCTCACCCCGCCGCCCAAGGCCCCGCGCAGTCCCTCGAGCGGGCTCATGGTGACCGCTGGGCCCACCTCCGCGCTGCCCGCGCCCTGATACACCGGGTGTACCGCGTTCGGGCCGATCAAAGCGAGTTCCTTGATCTCCCTCGGCAGCGGCAACGCCTCGCCCACGTTGCGCAGCAGGGTGAACGAGCGCGCCGCCGCCTGGCGAACCACGTCGCGCCGCGCATGCGGCCCCTTGCGCACGTCCAGTGCGGGAGCGGGATCGCCGGGTGCGCCGACAGCGCCGCAGAATTCCGCCATTCGCAGGAGCCGCTCGACCTTGTCATCGATCAGCGACTCGGGGACCAGGCCAGCCTCCACCGCGTCGACCAGCGCCTGGCCCCACGGCCCGTCCGGACCCGGCATCACCAGGTCGAGGCCCGCCAACGCGGTCTGCACGGTCGCGCGCGCCGCGGACCAGTCGGAGAACACGACGCCCTGGAAACCCCACTCGTCCTTCAGGATCCGGGTCAGCAGCTCCTCGTGCTCGGTCATCGAGATTCCGTTCACGCGGTTGTACCCGGCCATCACCGCCGCGCATTCGGCGTCGGTGACGCAGGCCTCGAAGGGGACGAGATAGACCTCGCGCAGCGTCGCCTCGTCCGCCCGCACGTCCACCGTCCACCGCTCGACCTCGGAGTCGTTGCCCACGAAGTGCTTCACGGTCGTCGCCACGCCCTCGCTCTGCACCCCGCGCACGTACGCCGCCGCGATCCGCGCCGCGAGCACCGGATCCTCGCCGAAGGACTCGAAGCCGCGGCCGCCGTACGGCGTGCGGGCCAGGTTCACGGTCGGGGCGAGCAGCACGTCGATGCCCTTGGCCCGGGCCTCCCTGCCCATCTCCCTGGTGACCTGCTCGATCAACGCCGGATCCCAGGTCGCCGCGAGCGCGATCGGGGCGGGGAAGCTGGTGGACCGGTCCGCCGGGTCCATGTTCGTCCCGCGCACGCCCGCGGGCCCGTCCGAGGTGCGCAGGCCGCGCAGCCCGATCCGTGCCAGAGCGGGCAGTGTGAACGCGTCCGCCCCCGTCAGCAGGCCGATCTTCTCCGTCAGGGAAAGCTCTTCCACCCTCGGCTCCTTCACGTGGGTTGGGCAAAGGCGCGCGGCCCGCCCGCCGCCCGACAGGCGGGAGCGGGCGACGGACGGGCCGGGCGCGGTTACTCGTGGGCCTCTAGGAGACCGGGGTGAGGTGCAGGATCGTCACTTCCAGGAACGGGTCGTTCGGCCTCGGGTCGTTGAACGAGTTCGAGGACGTCGGCCAGCCGGTGAAGTGCTTGGTGCTGTACTCGTTCCAGCCCGCGCCGTAGAGCAGCACGGCGTCCGGGACGTCGGTCGCCATGGCATTGGCCACGATGCCGAGGTCCTTGGTGATCTCGGACTGGCTGTTGGTCGAGGCCCAGTCCTTCAGCGCCGCCTGCACGGTCGGGCTGTTGTACCGGCCGAGGTCGCCGTTCGCGGTCTGGCCGATCGGCGCCGAGGTGGAGTAGTCCAGCCAGGAGTCGTACTGGGTGTACGCGGTCGGGCCGCCCGAACCCCAGTGGATCGCGGCCTGGAAGGAGCCGGAGGCCAGGTCGGCGGCCCACTTGTCCGGGGTCACGCCGTTCACCGACACGTTGAAGCCGAGCGGGCCGAGCTGCGACTTGATGAGGTTCGCGTCCTCGTAGTAGTCGGTGTACGAGCTCGGATCCTCGATCGTGAAGGTGACCTGCTTGCCGCCCTTGGCCCAGATCCCGGAGGAGTCCTTGGCGTAGCCGGCGTTCTGCATGGCGGTTGCGACGCCGCTCGCGTTGGACGTGGCCTGGATGTCGTTCGCCAGGTTGCTCGGCACCTGGCTGGTGAAGTTCGGCAGCAGCAGGCCGCTGTCCGAGGTCGCCACCGGCTCGTAGCTCTGCTCACCCACCTGCGAGAGCTGGGTGCGGTTGATCGCGTCGCTCACGGCCTTGCGCACGGCCACGTCGTTGAACGGCGCGGTCTGCGTGTTGTAGACCATGATGACGGTGTTGGTCGCCGGGAACCAGTAGTGGTTGTTCTTGGAGTCCTTGTTGATGTAGGTCGTCTGGATGTTGGAGACGTCGTTGCCCGCCCAGTCGATCTGCCCGTTCTCCAGGGCCTGGTTGGCCGTGGTGTTCGAGGAGTACGCCGGAACGCTGATCTCCTTGACCTTCGGCGCCCCCTGCCAGTAGCTCGCGTTCGCCTTCAGCGTGTATCCCTGCGGGGCGAAGCGGTCCAGCGCGAACGGGCCGGTGCCGACGGGGTTCGGGTCGGTCCAGTGCGCCGGGTCGGACTGCGCCGACCAGACGTGCTGCGGCACGATGAAGACCTCGCCGGAGATGGCGTACAGGTTCGAGTACTCGGCCTGGCTGAAGGAGATCGTGGCGGTGTCGCCGCTGGCCGTGGCGCCGGTGATGGGCAGGCCGTAGCTGTTCAGGGCCTTGGTCTGCTGCATCAGCTGGAAGGTGTACGCGACGTCCTGCGCGGTGAACGCCTGGCCGTCGCTCCACTTCACGCCGCCGTGGATCTTGAACGAGATCGAGGTCCCGGTCGAGTTCCATGAATACGAGTCGGCGAGCCACGGCGCGTAGCTGTTGGCCGCGGTGATGTTCCACTGCAGCAGCGGCTCGTACACCAGGCCGGTGGTGTTCTCCGTGTCCCCGGTGCTGGTGGAGACGAACGGGTTGAAGTTGTCCGTGTAGTCGCCGACCGGGTTCGTCTCCAGCGTCAGCGTGGTCGACGCGCTGCCGGCGCTAGACGGCTTCGGGCTGCTCCCGCAGGCCGTCAGCCCCAGGGTCAGGGCGCCGAGCGCGGCCGCCCCGGCTATGATTCTTCGTGACATCTCTCGCACTCCTCTGTGTGTTGATGTCAACCTAGGTAATGTGTTCAGGCTGCCCCCGCCGTGCCAGCGGCGGGGGACGCTTGGGCGTTCTCGGTGTTCTCGTGCAGCCAGCAGGAGCTGGTGTGGGAGTCGCCGACGGACAGCGCCGGCGGGGTCTCGACCTTGCACTTCGCCATCGCGAAGGGGCAGCGGGGGTGGAAGCGGCAGCCCGTCGGCGGATGGATCAGGCTCGGCGGGGAGCCGGCCCCGGCCAGCCGCGGCGCGCCGTCCCGATCCGGGTCCGGAACCGCGGAGAGCAGCAGCTGCGTATAAGGATGCTGTGGCGAGTCGGCGATCGTGACCGCGGGCCCGGACTCCACCACGCGGCCGGCGTACATCACCGTGATCGTGTCCGCGAGATAGCGCGCCGAGGCGAGGTCGTGGGTGACGTACAGGATGGCCAGCTGCTCGCGATCGCGCAGGTCGGCCAGCAGGTTCAGCACGCCGAGCCGGATGGACACGTCGAGCATGGACACCGGCTCGTCCGCCAGCAGCACCTTGGGGCGCACCGCCAACGCGCGCGCGATCGCAACACGCTGACGCTGGCCGCCGGACAGCTCGTGCGGCATCTTCTCGATGAACTGGTCCGATGGCGTGAGCGCGACGCGTTCCAGCAGGGCCTTGACGGCGTCGTCCTGCGACTTGCCGTCCGCGGTGCCGTGGATCTTCAGCGGACGGCCGAGGATGTAGCGCAGGCCGTGCACGGGATTCAGCGACGCGAACGGATCCTGCAGCACGAGCTGTACCTCGCTCGCGTACGCGCGTCCGGCCGGGAGGGCGTCGCCGCCCTCCCACAGCAGCTCGCCGCCGGTCAGCGACGTACGACGTGCCAGCAGCCTGGCCAGCGTGGTCTTCCCGGAACCGGACTCGCCGACCACGGCGGTGACCGTGCCGCGGCGCAGCGAGACGCTCACGTCCTCGACCGCGTGCACCTTCGCCCCGCGCAGCGCCCAGCCGCGGCGCACCGGGAAGTGCTTGACGAGATTCTTCGCTTCCAGAACCGGAGTCCCGGCGGTCTCGGTCGTCTCGGTGGTCGCGGTCACAGCGTGCTCCCGATCTTCGGGGCCCTCATCAGGGACTCAGGGGCCTGGTGTCCGTCCGTGTGCAGCAGGCAGGAGGCGCTGCGCGGCTCGGCAGGCTCCCAGCTGATCGGCAGCAATGCGGGGGCCTGCGTCTCGCAGGCGTCCATCGCGTAGCCGCAGCGCGGGTGGAAGGGGCAGCCGCTCGGCAGATTGCGCAGGTCAGGCGGCGATCCCGGGATGCCGGTCATCGTCGTGCGCTCGCCGTGCAGGCCGGGGAAGGAGCCGAGCAGGCCCTCGGTGTACGGATGCCGCGGGTTCCGGAACAACGTCTCGGCGGGGGCGTGCTCGACGATCCGGCCCGCGTACATCACCGCGATCGTGTCCGCGAGCTCCACCAGCAGCGACAGGTCGTGCGTGATGAACAGGACGGCGAAGCCGAGCCGTTCGCGCAGTTCGCCGAGCTCCTGCAGGATCTCGCGCTGGGTGACGACGTCGAGCGCGGTGGTCGGCTCGTCCATGATCAGGACTCTGGGTTCCAGGGCCAGCGCCATCGCGATCATCACGCGCTGCCGCATGCCGCCGGACAGCTCGTGCGGATAGCTGCGCAGCCGGTCCTCGGTGATGCCCACCATGTCCAGCAGTTCGGCCGCCCGCTGCCGCCGCTCGCGGCGGCCGAGCTCCTTGCTGTGCGCCCGCAGCACGTCGGTGAGCTGGACGCCGATCGTGAACACCGGGTTGAGCGAGTTCATCGCGCTCTGGAAGACCACTGATATCTGCGACCAGCGCAGTTCCCTGATCTGCTCGGCGTCCAGGTCGAACAGGTCCTGCGCGCCGTCCCTGCCGTGGAAGAGCGCGGAACCCGCGGTGATCACGCCGGGTTCGCGCAGCAGCCGGGTGACGGCGTAGGCCAGCGTGGACTTGCCGCTGCCGGACTCGCCGGCCAGGCCGAGCACCTCGCCGCGGCGCAGGGTGAGCGAGGCGTTGTCCACCGCGTGCACCGCGTCGGGCCCGAACCCGTAGTCCACACTCAGCCCGGAGATTTCCAAGATCGGCTCGCTCGCAAGCCCGTTCACACTGTCTCCTCGATGATCTCCGCCGGGCTGGTGACGACGACCGCGGCGGTCGGCCGCAGGACCGGCGTCAGGCCGAGCGTGCTACGGCGGGTTACGCCCGCTGCGCGCAGGCCCCTGCGGGTGAGCCCGGCGGCCTTCAAGCGCGGATTGATGAACTCGTCGATGCCGAAGTTGAGCAGCGCCAACGACGTGCCGAGCAGCGCGACGGCAACGCCGGGCGCGGCGAACCAGACCCAGGCCCCTGATGCCGCCGCCTGGTCGCCCTGCGCCCAGAAGAGCATCGAGCCCCAGCTCCACGGCGTGTTCACGTCCACCGCGCCGACGAACGTGAGCGCCACGTACGTGCCCATCGCGTAAAGCGTGGTGAACAGGAAGGACGAGGCGACGACCGGCACGAGGTTGGGCACGATCTCGAACGTGATGATCCGCCAGGACCGCTCGCCGACGATGCCCGCCGCGTCCACGAAGTCCCGCTTGCGCAGCGAGAGCGTCTGCGAGCGCAGCACGCGTGCCCCCCACGCCCAGCCGGTGAGGCTGATGATGCCCGCCATCAGCGCCGTGGACGACTTGCCGCCGGCCGGCAGGTAGCTGTTGATCACGATCAGGAAGGGCAGCGCCGGGAGCACCAGGAAGATGTTCGCCAGCATCGACAGGAAGTTGTCCGCGAGCCCGCCGAAGTAGCCCGCCGCCACGCCGATGATCACCGACAGCACGGTCGCGATCACCCCGGACAGGAAGGAGACGACCAGGATCGCGCGGTCCCCGCTGAGGAACTGCGACCAGACGTCGTAACCCTCCTGCGTGGTGCCGAACCAGTGCGCCGAACTGGGCCCCAGCCAGGGCTTTCCGGCGATCTGCAGCGCGGGGTACGGCGCGAGCGTCGGCCCGAAGACCGCCAGGAAGACGAAGACCGCCAACAGGATCAGCCCGGCGAGCGTCTTTCGGTTTCGCAGGATGCGCATGGCTCAGGCCTCCTGTCGGGTGCGCGGGTCGAGCAGCACGTAGACCGTGTCGGCGAGCAGGTTCGCCGCCAGCACGGCGAAGGTGATGATCAGGAAGATGCCCTGGATCAGCGGATAGTCCTCGGACTGCACCGCGCTCAGCAGCAGGCTGCCGATGCCCTGATAGGAGAAGACGAGCTCGGTGAGCAAGGAGCCTGCGACGACGAAGCTCAGGGCGTTGGCGAAGCTGGAGATGCTCGGCAGCACCGCGTTGCGCGCCGCGTAGTAGATCACCCGGCTCTTCGGCAGCCCCTTGGCCTGCGCGACCAGGACGTAGTCCTCGTCCATGGTGGTGACCATCATGTTGCGCATGCCCACGATCCAGCCCGCGACCGAGGCGAGCACGATGGTGAGGGCGGGCAGGATCGCGTGGCTCACGGCGCTGCCGATGAACCCCGGATTCCAGCCGATGACGTAGTTGTTGGTGTCGTAGCTCTTGAAGTCCGAGTTGGGGAACACGTGCGCCTTCTCAGCGAACAGATACAGCAGCACGGTCGCCAGGAAGAAGTACGGGATCGCCTGGAAGAACGTGGTGACCGGCAGGATGTTGTCGAGCACCGAGCCGCGCCGCCAGCCGACGAGGGCGCCGATCAGCGTGCCGAGCACGAAGCTGATGACGGTCGCCGTTCCGACCAGGATCACCGTCCACCACAGGGCGCTGCCGATGGTCTGCGCGACCGTGGATGGATACTTCGATATGGATAGGCCCAAATTCCCCTGCAGCAACTGGCCCCAGTAGTGCCAGTACTGCGCCCACAATCCCTGCCCGGTGCCCACGCCGAACTGGGCCTTGAGAGCCTCGACCGAACGCTGGTCGAGTTGCCCGCCCGCACTCGCGATCATCGTCTCGACCGGGTTGCCGGGCATCATGTGCGGGAGGAAGAAGTTCACGGACACCGCCACGTAAGCGGTTACCGCGTAGAACATGAGTCGTCTTACGAGCACGTACACGAACTGGCTCCCGTCGCCGGTGACTGTTGCCGGTGATGCTTTGCGAAAGGTCCTGGGGGTGCTGTGAGGTGCTGGGGGATGCTTGCGGAGTGCTGTGGGAAGCTGTGGGTTACGACAGTCCTCGGCCGCCGGCGTTCTGCGGCACACAGCCGCAACTGCCCCGCAGGACGAGCTCGACGGGCAGCGTCAGCTGCCGCTGCTCGGGCTTCTTCCCGTCGATCATCGAGTAGAGGGCGTCGAAGGCCGCCGTGCCCATCTGCTGCACCGGTTGGCGCACCGTGGTCAGCGGCGGACTCGTGTGCCGGGCCAGCGGGATGTCGTCGAACCCGGTGACGAGGACGTCCTCCGGGATGCCGTAGCCGCGCTCGCGCAGCGCGTACACCGCGCCGAGCGCCGACTGGTCGTTGGCGCAGGCGATCGCGTCCGGCAGCGTTCCGCCGCCGTCCAGCAGATTCCTGATGACGCGCGCGCCGCCGTTCGCGCTGTACTCGCCCTCCCAGGCCGGACCGAGCAGAGCGGTCACGCCGTGCGCCGCCGCCGTCTCCTGTACGGCCTTGGCGCGCATCACGCTGTCCGGGCTGTCGGCGTGGCCGGAGAGGAACGCGATCGTGCGCGCGTCGTGCACCTCGATCAGGTGCTGGACGAGCTCGCGCATGCCGGTTGCGTTGTCTCCCACAACATTCACGCTCGCCCGCGTCGGCGTCCCCGCGAGGGTGACCACCGGCAGCCGGTCCGCCAGCCGCACGATCGCGGCCGGGGTCAGCACCCGGTCGTGCAGCAGGATTCCGTCGCTCTTACCGGCGAGGCTGTGCAGCCGGGCCACCGGCAGATGGTCGTGCACGTCCACGGAACTCATCAGCAGATCGAAGTTCCGCCGCCGCGCCGCGACCTCGATGCCGCGGTTCATCACGTCCACGAACGCGAGGTTCTCCGCCTCGGACTCGAAGACCGGCTCGTCCGCGCTGTCCAGCCACATCTGCCGGTAGACGACCGCGACGACCTCCTTGAGCCTGCTGGACAGCGCCCGCGCCGCCCCGTCCGGAACGAAGCCGAGTTCCGCGACCGCCTGCAGCACCCGTTCCCGGGTCTCCGGCCGCGGCGTCGTGTGCCCGTTCAGCACGCGCGAGACCGAGGCGATCGACACGCCGGCGCGCTGCGCCACGTCGTAGATCGTCAGTGCCTGGTCCTTCGCCTTCATGCCGCCAGAACCCCATCCGCCTCGTCGCGAACCAATGAGAAACCACCGCGAAACCACTGCGAACCACCTGATACCCACCCGAGTAAGCGCTTGCGTAAGCGCTTACTCGAAGGCGTCGCGGATGAACGTACCGCCCCCCGCCGGTTCCTACAAGTCCTCCGAGACAACAAAATCGGACGGCGAGAAGCCGATCCGGACGGTCGCCTTGCGGCTCGCGGTGGGTGTTCGGCCCTGCCTACGGCGACCCCTGGGGGTGGGCGGGCTGAGTATTCGGGCCGAACGTAGGCCCGGTGCGTAGCGAGGAACGAGCGCGGCACCGGGCCGTGGGTAGGGCCGAACGCGAACCGCGGGCCGTGCTGCGAAGCCCGACCGGCGACTCCGCCGACCCCGCCGGCCTACGCCGGGCGGCGGGACTGGATGAAGCGGAAGCGGCCGGCGACGAAGGCGTGGTCGGCGTAGGTGGCGTTGGCGGCGGGGTTGGCGCCGGTGCCGTGGTAGTCGGAGAAGGCGGCGGACTGGTTGACGTAGATGGGGCCGACGAGGTTGATCGACAGGTTGGCGCCCGCGTCCCAGGTCGCCTCCTCGGCGGCGGCGATGACGTCCTCGGAGGTCGAGTAGACGGCGGCGGTCAGTGCGCCGTGGGCCTTCACGGAGTCGCGGTAGACGTTGATCGAGTCCTGCGTCGAGTCCGTCGAGATGATGAACGAGATGGGGCCGAACCACTCGTGCGTGTAGACGTCGGCGTCGGTCGCGTCCACGGCGGCGATCAGCGGGGTGCGGACGGTCGCGTCGGGGAATTCGGGGTGGGTGACGGTGCGTGTGGCGAGGACGGTCTTGCCGACGTTCGCGGCGCGGTCCAGGCGCTCGAGGATGAAGGGGTTGACGACGGCGCCGAGGATGGCGGTGGCGCGGGCGTCGTCGCCGAGCAGCTTCTCGACGGCTCCGGCGAGGTCGGCGGCGAAGTCGTCCGGGGACTTGAGTTCGTCGCCCACCCGGATACCGGTGCGGGGGACGAGGATGTTCTGCGGGGTGGTGCACATCTGCGCGGTGTAGAGCGAGAGTGAGAAGGCCAGGTGGCCGAGCGCCGCCTTGTACTCGTCCTCCCGGAACGAGTCGACGATGATCGTGTTGATGCCCGCCTTCTCGGTGTACACCTGCGCCTGCCGCGCGTTCGCCTCGAGCCAGTCGCCGAACTCGTTCGAACCGGTGAAGTCGATGATCCGCACCTCGGGGCGCAGCGCGAGCGTCTTCGCGAGGCCCTCGTCCTTCGCCTCGGGGGCGAGCGCGACGAGGTCCGGCGGGAAGCCCGCCTCGGCCAGCACCTCGCGGGCGATCTCGACGGTCAGCGCGAGCGGCGCGACGGCGAAGGGGTGCGGCTTGACCAGCACCGCGTTGCCGGTGACCAGCGAGGCGAACAGGCCCGGGTAGCCGTTCCAGGTCGGGAAGGTGTTGCAGCCCACCACGAGCGCTACGCCGCGCGGGGCCGCGATCCACTTCTTCGCCAGCCGGGTGGGCTCGCCGCGGCCGCTCGGCTTCTCCCACACCGCCTTGTCCGGGTGCGCGTTGAGCGCGGAGTAGCCGTACGCGACGGCCTCGAGGCCGCGGTCCTGCGCGTTCGGGCCGGCCGCCTGAAAGGCCATCATGTACGCCTGGCCGGTGGTGTGCATCGCGGTGAGCGCGACCTCGAAGCTGCGCGCGTTGAGCCGGTCCAGGATCTCGATGCAAACGGCCGCCCGGGCTTCGCCGCCCGTGTCGCGCCACGCCGGGAGCGCCGCCTGCATCGCGGGCAGCAGCACGTCCGGGTCGACGTGCTCGTAGCCGATGCCGAGTTCGAACCCGTAGGGGGAGATCTCGCCGCCGACGGTCGTCCCGTCCGCGCCGGCCTCGCCCAGCGACCACGTCGTGCCCCGGCGCGCCTCGAACGCGGCCTGCGCCTGCTCCTTGGCCTCGGCGGGATAGGCCTTGGCGTTCTCCGGGAAGCGGGTGTAGTACTCCCGGGAGCGGATCGCGCCGAGCGCCGCGTCCAGGGTCGGACGGTGCCGGGCGATGAGTTCGTCGACGGTGGCGGTCATCTGGGCTCCTCGTGCTGGGTCGGCAGGCGAAGAATCGTTGCTTCGAGCCAGACTAACCGACCGTTCGGTAGGATCGAAGCGGACCTTGTGTGCGGAAGCGCACAGCGGCGCCCCGAGTGAGGGAGTTTCCCACGTGGCAGTGGCCAAGCGCGCGGATCGGCACACCCCCGAATCGCTGTTGGCCGTGGCGGTGGACGTGTTCAACGTGCGCGGCTACGACGGCACCTCGATGGAGGACCTGGCCAAGGCGGCCGGAATCACCAAGTCCTCGATCTACCACCACGTGTCCGGCAAGGAGGAGCTGCTCCGCCTCGCCGTCTCACGCGCGCTCGACGGCCTGTTCGGGGTCCTCGCCGAGCCCGGCGCCACCGAGGGCGCGGCGGTGGACCGGTTCGCCCACGTCATCCGGCGCGAGTGCCTGGTGCTGGTCGACATGCTGCCGTACGTGACGCTGCTGCTCAGGGTGCGCGGCAACACCGCGACCGAGCGCGAGGCCCTCGAACTGCGCCGCGAGTTCGACCACCGGGTGGCCGAACTCGCCGCGGCGGCCATCGCCGACGGGGACCTCCGCGCCGACCTCGACCCGCGGCTGACCGCGCGCCTCGTCTTCGGCCTGGTCAACTCGATGGTGGAGTGGTACCGGCCCGGCGGCCCCGACTCCGGGCCCGAGGTCGCCGACGCCCTCGCCTCGCTCGTCCTGGACGGTCTCCGCCCGCGCTGACCGCGGGTCCCGGGACGGCTCGGCGCTGCCCGGCACGCCGTCAGCCGTCGGCGATCCGCGGCCTACTTGTACGCCATCGAGAGGTTGCCGCTCTCCACCGGGATGCACTCGTTGGCCGAACCGCTGGCGAAGCTCTCGTGCGAGTCGGCCGGGGCCGAGGCGGCGCCGCTGGTGTTGACGGACGGGGTGGCGACGGACGCGGCGGCGGTGAGCTTGGTGCCGCTCGTGAAGTCCTGGCCGATGAAGACGCTCACGCCCTTCCAGGACGTGGTCGCCGACACCTCCGAGGTCGAGATGCCCAGCGCCGCGGCGACGGCGTCGGCGTCGGCCTGGGTGACCTCGTTCGGGTCGTAGGTGACCTGGCTGGACGAGACCGACTGCGCGTTGCCGGAGGAGACGGAGTTGGAGAAGCCGCCGGAGATCAGCGCCTGCTTGATCGTCGTCGCCCGGCCGCTGACGCCGTCCGCGTTGTAGACGTTCACCGGGACCTGGGACTTGGTCACGCTCGCCGCGGAGGACGTGCTGGCCGCGGCCGTGGGCGAGGAGGCCGCCGTGGTCTTCGCCGCGCCGGACGAGGACTTGCTCGACGAGGTGCTGGTGAACGAGGTGGAGTCCTGGAGCGCCGCGAACACCGACTTGGCCGCCGAGGAGGGGATCACCCGGCTCTGGTTGTTCGGGTCGTACTCCCAGGGCATCGTCAGCATCGTGATGTTGTTCGTCGGCACCCGGTTCAGGCTCTCGACCAGGCCCTCGAGGTTGGTCAGGCCCGTGTAGTTGTCGCTCACGGTCATCGAGCCCGCGGCGGCCTGGCCTATCGAGATCAGCGTGTTGAGGTCGGTGAAGTTCATGCTCTTGCGCAGCGTCTGGATCAGCTGGGCGAGGAAGTAGTGCGTCGCCTGCTCGCGGCCGAGGTCCGAGCCGTCGAAGAAGGAGTCGCGGGTGCGCAGGAACTCCAGTGCCTGCTGGCCCTTGATGACGCTGTCGCCGGCGGCCAGGTTCAGGCCCGAGTTCTTGTCGCTCACGGACTTCGTCACGCAGACGGGCACGCCGCCGAGCGCGTTGGACATCGTGACGATGCCGCTGAAGTCGAACAGCATGTAGCCGGTGAGGGTGATCCCGGTCAGCGCGTGCACGGCGGCGACCTGGCACTCCGGGCCGTCCTGCAGTGCCGAGTTGATCTGGTAGGTGGTGTACGCGCCGGTCAGCGAGGTGGTGCCGTTGCTGACCGAGCATTGCGGCAGGGAGGCGACGGTGTCGCGCGGGATGGACAGGATCGTCGCGTCGGTGCCCTCCGCCGAGACGTGCAGGATCATCTCCGAGTCGGCGTTGGCGCCGGGGTTCTGGCCGTTCTTGATGCAGTCGCCGCCGAGCTTGCAGTCCGAGGCGGAGTTGCGGGTGTCCGAGCCCATCAGCAGGATGTTCTGCGCGACGTGGCCGTACGGGTCGGCGGGCAGCGAGGCCTGGGTCATGCCGCTGGGCATCAGCGCCGTGTGCTTGATCGAGCCGACGGTGGTCTGGTAGATGTACACGCCGAATCCGGCCGCGGCGAGCACGACCAGGCCCATGCCCAGCGCGCCCCACTTCGTGGCCTGCTTCACCTTCGACTTCGGCCGGTTGGCCAGCTCCTGCTGCTTCGCCCACGCGTGCTGGGCCCGGCCGTTCGGGTCCACCTCGTCGAGGTCGAGGTCGTCGTTGACATGGCTCGGACCGGTCGACGCGCTCGTCTGGCGGCCCGGCCCGGTGCCCGCGGCGGCCCCGCGGCGGCGCCGGCTGCGGCCGCCGCCGGCCAGCTCCTCGTCGTAGTCGGGCTCGTCGGCGCCCGGTGCGCTCCACACCTCGGCGCGGTCCCGCGGCTCCTCGTCCCAGGGCTGCGCGGGCCGCGGCCTGGGCACGCCGCGGCTGTCAGGGTACTGACCGCCCTGCGGCTGCCGCGGCGGGGCCTGCCCGTAGCCGGGCGCCTGGCCCGGACCCTGCGGGTTCTGATACGGGCCTGGGCCCTGCCGCCGGCCCTGGCCGCCCTGCCCCTGCCCGTGACCCTGGCCCTGCCCCTGCGGGCCCGGACCGTACGGCTGCTGCCGCTGTCCCTGCGGCGGGCGCTGGCCGTAGCCGGGCGGCTGCTGCGGCGGCGCGTACGGGTCGTACCTCGGGTCGTCATCCCCGGGATACCAGCTCCGCCCGTCGCTCATGCAGACCGACTCCCTCTCCTGCCTTGCCGAACCGATTGATCGATTGTCTGCCTTATCCCGACTCCATCGTCGCCCAATCGGTTGCAGTTCCGGCGACCGCATTGTCGCAAGTTCGCTCCATCTCTCTGCCCAAAAGCCCTTGAACCAGCGGAGAACGGGCGCTCCGCGATCATCGGGCCGGGGCGAAAGCCCGATGGCAAGGTCTGATCGGACGGGGGTTCACCAGCGGGGGGTGTCCGAACTCTGGACAATTCACGGGGCCCGCGGCCAGACTGGGAGCACAACCTACCGACCGTCCGGTCGGGAAATGGGCACCCGCTGGATCAGCCGATGGAGACCCCATGACGCTGTTGGAACTGTCCGCGCGAGACCGGGAGGGTGCGACGGCGACCGCCGTTCGGCCCGCCTGGGACAGTGAGCCTCTGCGCTACCTGGACGAGCACGGGGCGCCCGTGGAGGGCGGAATTCGTCCGACCCCGGACACACTCGATCCGCGAACGCTGCTGCGCGGATACCGGGCGCTGCGCTTCGCCCGCGCGTTCGACACCGAGGCGACGAACCTGGTGATGCAGGGCAGGCTCGCGGTCTACCCGTCCTGCCGCGGCCAGGAGGCGTGCGAGGTCGCCGCCGTGCACGCGCTGACGGAACAGGACTGGCTGCTGCCCACCTACCGCGACTCGGCGGCCCTGGTGCTGCGCGGGATCCCGGCCGTGGACGCGCTGACCCTGCTGCGCGGCGCCTGGCATTGCGGCTACGACCCCAAGCAGTGGCGCACGATGCCGCAGTGCACGCCGCTCGCGACGCAGGGCCCGCATGCGGTCGGACTCGGCCTGGCGGCGAAGCTGTCCGGGGACGCGTCCGTGGCGCTGTGCTTCTTCGGGGACGGCGCGACCAGCGAGGGCGACTTCCACGAGGCCTGCAACAGCGCCGCCGTCTATCAGGCCCCTGTCGTGTTCCTGGTGCAGAACAACCAGTACGCCATCTCGGTTCCGCTGCACAAGCAGACACACGCGACGAGCCTCGCGGACAAGGCCATCGGCTACGGGATGCCCGGACTCCGGGTGGACGGCAACGACCTGATCGCGCTGGGCGCGGTGCTCGCCGAGGCCGTGGACCGGGCACGCGCCGGCGGCGGACCGACGCTGATCGAGGCGGTCACCTACCGGCTGCAGGCCCACACCAACGCCGACGACGCGGCCCGCTACCGGCAGTCGGCCGAGGTCGAGTACTGGAAGCGGCGCGACCCTATCGAGCGGCTCGGCCGGTACCTCACGGCCACCGGCGCGCTCGACGCGACCGTGGAGGCCGAGATCGACGAGGAGTGCGAGCGGTACTGCGAGCGGATGCGCACGCGGTTCGCCGAGGAGCCCGCTTACCACCCGGACGAGATGTTCGAGCACGTATTCGCCGAGCCGACGCCGCAGCTGTTGGCGCAGCGGGAGATGATCCGCGCGGAGTACGGCTCGGGTGTTGAGGGGGCGGCGAAGTGAGCGCGGCGAGCTCGGACGCGGCGGTCTCCGCCCCCGCGGCCCCGCTGACCATGGCCAAGGCGATCAACGCCGCGCTGTCCGACGCGATGGCCGAGGACGACAAGGTGGTCGTGTTCGGCGAGGACGTCGGCGCGCTCGGCGGCGTGTTCCGGGTGACCGACGGCCTGACCGCGAAGTTCGGCGAGGAGCGCTGCTTCGACACGCCGCTGGCCGAGGCCTCGATCATGGGCACCGCGATCGGCATGGCTGTCTACGGCTTCAAGCCGGTCGTCGAGATGCAGTTCGACGCCTTCGCCTACCCCGCCTTCGAGCAGGTCTTCAGCCACCTCGCCAAGATGCGCAACCGCACCCGCGGCGCCGTGTCCGTCCCGGTCGTCGTGCGCATCCCGTACGGCGGCGGCATCGGCGGCGTGGAGCACCACAGCGACAGTTCCGAGTCCTACTTCGCGCACACGCCCGGCCTGCACGTCGTCACCCCGTCCACCGTCGAGGACGCCTACAGCCTGCTGCGCGAGGCGATCGACTCGCCGGACCCGGTGATCTTCTTCGAGCCGAAGCGGCTGTACTGGGGCAAGGCGAACGTCGCGCTTCCGGTGCACACGGGCCGGATCGGCACCGCGGCCGTGCGCCGGCAGGGCACGCACGCGACGCTGGTGTGCTACGGCCAGACCGTCCCGGTCTGCATGGCGGCGGCCGAGCGGGCGGCGCAGGAGGGCATCGAGCTCGAGGTGCTCGATCTGCGCAGCCTCGTTCCGCTGGACGACGCGGCGATCGAGCGCAGCGTGGGCAGGACCGGCCGCGCGATCGTCGTGCACGAGAGCGTCGGCTTCGGCGGTTTCGGCGCGGAGCTCGCGGCCAGGATCGCGGAACGCTGCTTCTATCAGCTGGAGGCCCCGGTCACCCGCGTCGCGGGCCTCGATGTGCCGTTCCCGCCGCCCAAGTACGAGCACTGGTATCTGCCCGACGCCGACCGCGTGCTCGACGCGGTCGACCGGGCCATGTCAGCGGGCTGAATCAGCGCAGGTTCACCCAGGTGCCGTGGTCCACGGACCGCAGCACGCTGGTGAGCCCGGCCTCCTCGAAGGCGAGTTCGAGATCGGCCCTGCCCTCGGAGAAGTGCGCCCAGCCGTCGTAGTGCGCCGGAAGGACGACCGGCGCGTCGAGTACGGCGGCTGCCGCGGCGGCTCGGCGGCTGTCCAGCGAGAGCGGACGGCCGCCGTGCTTGACCAGGACGCGCGCCGCGCCCGCGTGCAGGACTGCCGCGTCGATCCGCGGCACACGGCGGGAGATCTCGGCGACGGTGCGGATCGAGGCGTTGTCGCCGCTGACGTAGACCGTCGGCAGACCCTCGCCGGACAGCACGAAGCCGACGACCTCACAGTTGACGAAGCCGTCGGCCTCGCGCTCGGCGTCCTCGGGACCGTGCACGGCGGGAACCGCGAGCACGGTCAGCTCGCCGTTCCCGTCCGGCCGGGCGATCGTGTGGCTGGACCAGGGCTTCAGCCCGACGGCGTGCGCACCCAGCCGCGGCGCGGAGCTGTCGGTGGTGAGCACCAGCGGGGCCTCGAGGGTGAACGCGCGGCCGCGGGTGTCCAGATTGTCAGGGTGCTGATCATGGCTGACCAGCACGACGTCCACCGCGCCGAGCTCGGCGGCGTCGACCAGCGGGTCGCTCAGCTTCGTGAGATAGCCGCTCGGCCCCGCGTCGTCGAACGTCGGGTCGGAGACGATGCGCAGACCGCCGAGGTCGATCACCGCCGTCGGGCCGCCGAGGACGGTCGCGGCGCATTCCTGCCTGTCAAGCGAAACCATGTCCGTGTCCCCATCTCATTCCACTCGGTCGAGCGCACGCACCGGAACGCCCGGATCGGCCGCCGCGTAGAGGCGCGCGAACGCGTCCCAGACCGGGATGTTCTCCTCGCGGTTGAGCGGCTCGCTCAGCCAGAACTGCGCGCCGGGGACCTCCTCTATCCAGGCGTGCACGGCGTGGCTGGACGAGGCGTGTGCGGCGACGAGCTCCTCGATGCGCGCGGAGGCGACGTACCAGGTGCTGCCGACCTGCCAGGCGCGGACCAGGAGCCGCTCACCCTGCACCATCGTGCCCTGGCTGCGCAGGATGAGGTAGCGCAGGCCGTCCAGGGGGCGGGCGCGGGTCCACAACTGCTCGAACTGGCCGACGGCGTAGACGCCGAGCTCGGAATGGCGCTCGGTCTCCAGCTGCGAGGTCATCGACGAGCGCCTGCGATAGGGCAGGAAGCCGACCACGACGCGGTCGTCGATCTGGTGGACGCTGATCTCGGGGAGCTGGTCGTAAAGACGAACCCTGAGCCGGTCGGGGTCGATGCCCTGGGACGGCAGCTGGGCCGCGAGGTGGCGCAGGCGCTGGATGTTCCGCTCGACCATCTGGTCGAAGTGCGTGTCGCGGATCTCCTTCGCGCGTTCCTTCGCGGCGGAGGTCGTCGGGGCGAGCAGCAGGATCTTGATCGTGGCGCCGTTCGACATCGACTGGAGCGCGGCCTGGACGAACGCCTCGGCGCCGGTCGGGTCGCCGTCCTGGCCGATGAGGATGGAACTGGTGTCGAGGATGCGCACGCTGCGTTCGGCCTCGCCGAGCCATTCGAGGATCTTCGTGGTCGGCAGCCGGTCGAAGTCGAGGGTGCGGCCGCGCGGCGCGGGCTGGCTGGCCGAGGGCCACATCAGGTAGAAGTGCGGCTCGCGGCGGCGCTCGGCGGAGTACTTGCGGTCGTGCTGCTCGAGCAGCTGCCGATGCAGGGTGGAGTCCGTGGGGACGGGCTCGGCCTCGTGCTCGGTTCCGTCGTGTTCGCCGAGCCAGAAGTGCTGGTCCGGCTTGGCGGCCAGGGCCTGGTCGATGCGGTTGGAGATGTAGTAGGTCTCGTCGCCGAGTTCCAGGTACCGCACCCACATCGGTTCGGTGCCCTCGACGGGGGAGAGCCGGATCGGGGCCAGCCGGCGCACCGAACGCGATTCCTCCCAGAGTTCCTCGTACTTCTCCAGGATCTGCAGGCCGGTGAGCGAGCCGGCGTTGATCTCCAGCTGCGGCGCGTCGTGGGCGAACTGGTAGGCGGGCAGCAGCGCGAAAAGCAGGGTGTTGTCGCGCTGGTAGAGCGTGAAGGGCGCGGCGACGGAGTACAGCCGCAGTTCGAAGGTGCCGACCGGGGCGACCGGTGCCGCGTCGGCCGGCGCCGGCGGGGTCGCGGTGTACACGCCGGTGTCCTCGCTGTCGCCGAGCACCGGGATCGGGTTGGGCGCGCCGAGCTGCCGCAGGTCCGTGGCGAGCTGCTGCTCCATCGTGCCGAGCGCGGAGATGTTGTTGTGGATCTGCCCGTCGATCGACAGCCCGGGATACGACGCCTCCAGCTGCTCCTGGCGCAGCCGGGACGCGTCGGTGGCCGGACTCATCAGCAGCACCTTGACGTGCACGCCGCGCAGCACGGCGGCGTGCAGCGCGGGCAGCGAGCGCAGGCCGTTGGTCGAGTCGAACAGCCCCGAGTACGTGTCGAGCACCCGGATCTCCTGCTCGGCCTGCACGATCCGCCGCGCGAACAGCCGGAAGTCCAGGTGCGCGTGCTGCCGGATCTGCACCGCGGCGCGGGAGACGATCGGTTCGATCATCAGAAGGATGATCATGCCGCCGATCATGTCGCCGGCCGAGTTCAGCAGCAGGTTCGGCCAGAAGCCGTGGGTGAACCCGGTGACCACGGCGCCCACCGCGAGCCCGAGGATCAGCAGCGCGAGCGCGCTGAAGCCGACCAGTTTCGGCTTGCGGGTGTACCAACGGCTCAGCCGGAGCATCCAGCCGAACGGAACCAAGGATCGTCCCCTCGTTGTGCGGAGGCGCTACCCCTGCTCGGCCTCCGGGATCCGCGGGTACTGCTCGTCCGCGCCGTCCGTGGACGCGGGCCTGGTCACCAGCTTGCGGTCGTCGCTGGTCAGGCAACGGCCATTATCGATGTCGAACTCCCAGCCGTGCAAGGCGCAGGTGAGCACGCCGTCCTCGACTGTACCGAAACGAGTGAGGTCCGCCTTCAGATGCGGGCAGTGCCGCTGCACCACGTGCTCGCCGGCCAGCGCGAAGTCCTCGACGCCGGCGGACTCCGCGTAGTAGCCCTCGACGAAGGTCATGTGCTCGACCGAGAGGGACTTGAAGAAGGAGTAGACGTACTCGTTGAACGGCCCCTTGCGCGAGGCCTGGAAGCGGCAGGACAGGAAGAGCTCGTTCACCCAGTCGGGCGTGCGCTCGCGGACCAGCTTCTCGATCAGCGGCCGCTTGGCCCGGAACGAGTAGCGCACCTCCTCGCCCGCGTACGGCTTGATCTTGCGGTCAAGGAAGTCGAAGACGATCTCCTCGTCCGGGCCGCCGTCCACCGCCGCGACCTCCAGCAGGATCCGGCCGTTGAGCCCCGCGCAGGTGTGGTCCGCGGTCTCCAGCAGCGGCTGCACCCAGTCCTGCAGCCGGCCGACGAGGTCCGAGCGGTCCTGCGGCAGCGCGCGCAGGATGTCGTCGATGACCGGCTGGACCTTCTTCTTATAGTCCGTCAGATAGCCGCGCCGGTCGTCCCGGATCCTGGCCACCTCGCGCTCCGGGATCTGCTCGAGGCTCGCGCCGCCGTCCGCGGTCAGCTGCACGCTCGTGCCGGTCAGGAACAGGTGCGCCCGGTCGAAGTCCTGCTCCCGCAGATAGTCCAGGAACACGAACTGGTCGGGGAAGACGTTCGCCTCGTCCCGGTCGAAGTCGTTGAACTCCCACAGCTCGTCGTCCAGGAAGCAGGGCGGGCCGGCGAACGGGAAGACGTGCGCGGCCTGGTACTGCTCGATGTACTTCAGGGCGCGGGCCATGCCGTTGCGGCGCTTGCGGGTGCCGACGGTGTGCTTCATCCGCTCCGGGAAGTCGTAGACCATCGGGTACCAGATGGCGCCGGAGTACTGCAGGAAGTGCCCGTGCAGCGGGCCGAACTCCTCGATCGGGCCGGTCTCGACCGGCCGCGAGTCGTTCTGGTTGTAGATCCGCACCTCGCCGTCGTCCACGGCCAGGCCGGAGTCGCCGAGCGGCCCGTCGGTCGGCGAGACCAGCGCGTTGATCAGCACCCGCAGGCCGGAGTCCAGCGTCACGGCCTCGTTGTCGCGGGTCTGCACGAAGTGCTTGAAGCCCAGGTCCTCGAGCGCCTCGCGCAGGTCCGGCACCGCGTAGTCCGGCAGCAGCACGGTCGCGTTCTTGTTCATGTGCGCGGCCAGCCAGTCCGGGTCGAAATGGTCCCGGTGCAGGTGCGAGACGTACAGGTAGTCGGCGGCGCCGAGCGGGGCCGGGTCGATGACGGTGTTGTCCGGGAACGGCACCCAGGACCCGAAGTAGGCCGGGGTGAACCAGGGGTCGCACACGATGGACCCGGCTGCCGATTCGATGAACAGCCCGGCGTGGCCGATCGATGTGATACGCACTGCTCGCTCCTCGTGATGAAACGCTGACCTTCGGTAACGCCCGGGCCGGGGGCGCTCGCCCCAACCTATCGCGGACGCGGTCACTCCTTTCGTCACATGGTCACGAGCCGGTACGGTTTCGGCCAACACCCGATCGCGAATCCACGGCGATCCAGGGCCTGGGGAGGAAGGCACGGCGCCGATGCAGCAGGAGCAGGCGAACGGGAGCGGCGCCGGCCTCGGCGTGCTCGTCGGGGCCCGCGCGGACGGCGATCCCGCCGCGTCCGTGGCCCTGGCCAGGCTCGCGGACGGCCTCGGGTTCGGCGAGATCATGATCGGCGAAGCGACCGGCCACGACGCCTTCGCCCTCGGCTGCGCGCTCGGCGCGGGGCCGGCGAAGCTGTGCCTCGGGCCGCTGCCAGCCGCGGTGCGCGACCCGGTGACCACGGCCCGCGGCGCGGCCACCGTGGCGGCGCTGACCGGCCGGGCGACGGGCGTGGCGCTGGCCGCCTCGACCTCCACGGTGGTGGAGGACTGGCACGGCCGCTCCCGGTCCGACGCGGTGACGATCGTGGCCGAATCGGCCCAGGCGCTGCGCGGGCTGCTCGCGGGGGAGCCGGTGGACTACAACGGGGCGCTGGTGCGCACCAAGGGCTACGTCGGTTCGCTGCCGCCCTCGAACGCCCAGCTGTCGGTGCTGGCCTTCGGAGCCGAGCTGATCGAGGTGGCGGCCGCGCGCGCGGACCGGCTGATCCTGCCGATAGGCACCGTGGAGCACGTCTCCCGGCTGCGCGCCCGGGTGCATGCCGCGTCCGAGCGGGTGGGCCGCGCGGCGGCGCCGAAGATAGCACTGTGGCTGCCGGTGGCCGTCGAGCCGGACGCCGAGCAGCGCCGCACGCTGCTCCGCGACCTGGTGCCGTACCTGCGCTCGGCCGGGTTCAGCGGGATGTTCAGCGAGGCGGGCTTCGGCGAGCTGGTCCGGCTGGCCAGGTCGGGCGCGCACGTGCGCTCGGTGGTGGCGGCCGCGGCCCCGGAGCTGCTGGCCGCGGTCGCCGCGGTGGGCGACGTGGCGGCCGTGCGCGCGGTCCTCGGCGAGTTCCGGGCCGTCGGCGTGGACGATCTGATCCTGGTCCCGGACCGCCCGGAGACCCTCGAGGCGCTCGCCGCCTGACTCACTCCTCGCCCGCGGCGCTCTCCTGCCGGGGCTCGAGATGCCCGTTCGTCGCCCCCGGCGAGTCCTGCCGCGGCAGCTTATAAGTCCTCGAATAAGGCCGGTGCGACCGGGGTTCGGCCGCCGAGTAAGGCTGCTGCGGGTACGCGTCGTGCGTCCCCGGCTCGACCAGAGTGGTCCGCGCGGCCGAGCGCTTGGTCCGGGAACGCACCGGGGCCCGCGCCGCTTCGCCGCGCCGCCGCAGCTCCTCCTCCCGGTTCCCGCGCCGTACCGCGAGCACCGTGAGACCGAGCACCAGCAGTCCCGAGCCGAGCGCGCCCGCGCCCAGGATCAACCCGGTGGCCGCCGTACCGCTCAACGCGCTCTCAACGCCCAAGAAGTACACGGGTGGCCCCCCCTCTCGCGCTCGCGTTTCTCACTGAGGGTTCCCGGCCCGTGCGGCGGACAACCCCGTCGCCCATTCGTTCCCTCCGGCGAGCGACCGCGCCGCACCCGCCTTAGTTTCAATGCATGGACGTCGAAACCCCGGAACCCACCGCCGTCGTACCGCTGGTCCTCGTCCTGCACGACGAGGCGGTGCAGCGCGACGACCTCGTCGAACGGCTGCGCGGCCACCTCGGCATGCGCTTCCGGGTGCTGGCCGCGGCCGGGGTCCGCGAGGCCGCGGACGCGCTGGCGCACGCCATCGGGGTCGGCCGGCCCATCGCGCTGGTGATCAGCCTGATGCGGCTGCCGGACGGCAGCGCCATAGAGCTGTTCGGCCACGTCAAGGCGGCCTCCCCGGCGACCCGGCGGATCCTGCTCTCCCGGCCCGAGGACACCGAGGCGACGCTGCAGGCGATCACCCTGGCGCAGGTGGACCGCTATCTCGCGCTGCCCGCCGAGCCGCTGGCCGAGCGGCTGTTCGCGATGGTCGACGACCTGCTCGGCGAGTGGTCCGCGCAGCACGGCGGCTCGCAGCTCGGGGTGAGCGTGCTCGGGCACCGGTACTCGTCCTCGGCGTACGTGATCAAGGACTATCTGTCCCGCAGCCTGGTGCCGTTCACCTGGTTCGACCTCTCGGACGATCCGCAGGCCCAGGCGCTGGCCCGGGATCTGAACCTGCCGAACCCGGCCCCGACCACGGTGCTGCTGGACGACGGCCGGGCGCTGTACGGTCCGTCCATCGCGCAGCTGGCCGAGGCGCTGGAGCTGACCGAGCCCGCGACGCTGGACCGGTACGACCTGGTCGTCGTCGGCGGGGGACCGGCCGGCCTCTCGGCTGCCGTGGCAGCGGCCTGCGACGGCATGACCGTCGTCGTGGTCGAGGACGACTGCCCGGGCGGCCAGGCGGCGGGCACCGTGCAGATGGACAACCACCTCGGCTTCCCCGCGGGCCTGACCGGCGCCGACTTCGCGCACCGCGCGCTGGCCCAGGCCAAGCGGCTCGGCGTGCAGTGGTGCAGCGCCAAGGTGGCGACCGGCCTGCTGCCGCTGCGCGGCGCGCACCGGGTGATGCTCGACGACGGCACGGTCGTGGTCGGCAGGTCCGTGCTCGTCGCGACCGGAATGACCTGGCGGCGGCTGGACGCGCCGGGGGTGGAGGACCTGCTCAACTCAGGGGTCTACTACGGATATTCGAAGGCGGAGACGCGGCAGACGCGCGGCGAGGACGTGGTCGTCGCGGGGTCCGGAGACGCGGCGGGCTCGGCGGCGCTGGATTTCGCCAAGCACGCGCGCTCGGTCGTGCTGGTCGTCCGCGAGCGGTCGCTGGACGAGGCGGCGGTCTGCGCGGAGATCGCCGAGCGCATCGCGGCCGAGCCGGGGATCCGCGTCGTGCCCGACTGCGAGGTCGGCGAGGTGCGCGGCTACGGCAGGCTGGAGAAGGTGGTGCTGCTGTTCAGCGCGACCGGCAGCACGGAGGTCCTCACCGCGTCGAACCTGTACGTGCTGACCGGCACGGTCCCCTTCTCCGGCTGGCTGCGCGACGTCGTGGCACAGGACGAGTACGGCTTCGTCCTCACCGACGTCGAGGTCGCGCGCAGGCCCGAACTGCTGCCGATGCCGTGGTCCGAGGAGCGCCAGCCGCTGCTCGCCGAGACCTCGATCCCGGGTGTGTTCGCGGCCGGCGACGTAAGGGCCGGATCGGTGAAGCGGATCAGCTCGGCCATCGGTCAGGGTTCTGTCGCGGTCGCCGGAATCGGCAGGTATCTGGCGTCGCTCTCGCCCGCCGACTGAGTACGAGTGGTCTAGGCCGTAGGTCTAGCATTGTCCCTACTGGTCTAGGAGGGGACGATGCAAGAGCGGCAGAGCGACGCGTACGTCCCGCAGACATCCGACGTCGACACGCCCGATTCCCCCGCGGTCCGCGCAGTCCCCGGCGTTCTCCCCGCCGTCCTGCGTCCCCCCACCTTCGACCCGTGGCCGGACACCTCCGTCCACGTGGAGTGGGGCAGGACCGGAGCCGCCCTCGCCGCCGCCCGCGGCGACGTGGTCGTCGTGGTGGACGTGCTGTCCTTCTCGACAACGCTGTCCATCGCCGCGTCCCGCGACTTCACCTGCCTGATCTACAGCGGCGCCGAGATCGAATCCCTCGGCGGCCCCGCCATCGCCGCGATCCGGCTCGGAGCCAGGCCGCTGAGCCGCCGGCGCAAGGTCGGACAGGGCCAGGTCTCCCTCTCGCCCGCGAGCCTCCTCGAAGCGGAGCCCGGCCAGCGCGTCATCTTCACCTCCCTCAACGGCGCCGCCGTCGTCAGCGCCGCGTCGAAGGCCCCCGCCGTGCTCATCGGCAGCCCCCGCAACGCCACCGCCTGCGCCACCCGGGCCACCGACCTGATGACCGCGGTCCGAGCGGGCCGGGTGACGGTCGTCGCCTGCGGCGAGCAGTGGAGCTCGGTCGAGGCCGCCGCCGAAGGCGCCCGGCCGGCGATCGAGGACTGGCTCGGTGCCGGCGCGGTCTGCGCGCGCATGGCAGACCTCGGATACTCGCTCTCCGCCGAGGCCCGGCTCGCCGCGTCCGCCTGGGCCCATCCCTCGGCGCTCGACGACGTGGCCGACTGCGTCTCCGCCCGCGAACTGCGCGCCGCGGGCTTCGCCGCCGACGTCGAGCTCGCCCTCCAGGTGGACGCCGACTCGAAGGTCCCGGTCCGCATGGCCGGCGAGCAGACCGGCCGAGTCTTCCTGGGCGGGTGACCCGTTCGGCGACGCGTCGGCAGGGGCCTGACGGCCGCTCAGCCGGCCTGGCAGGGCGAGGTCACGGCGGACCGCGGACCGGCGAAGTCGGGGATGGGGCGCGGGTCGGCGACGGGGCGGTACCGGCCGTCGACGAGCTCGTACTCCCAGGCGGGTCCGTTGGTCAGCAGGCCGTGCAGCGCGCCGATCAGCCGGTCGACGTCGGCGGACGTCGAGCCGACGCCGAACGAGGCGCGGATGGCCCCGTCGGCGGCGAGGCCGAGCTTGCCGACGAGGGGGTGCGCGCAGAAGCGGCCGTCGCGGACACCGATGCCGTGCTCGGCGGAGAGGTACGCGGCGACCCAGCCGGCGTGGTAGCCCGCGACGGTGAAGGAGACGACGCCGATGGAGTCGTCTTCGAGCTCGGCGGCTTCGGCCTTGTCCGAGTGCACCGGGGCGCCGGTCGGGTCGGGCGCGTCGCCCGGCCAGATGCTCAGCACGCTGATCTCCGGCAGCCGCGCGAGCCCGGCCAGCAGCCGCTGCCGCAGGGCGCTCTCGTGCGCCGCCAGGGCCTCGCCGCCGACCGTGGCGAGTTCCTCGCAGGCCCGGGCGAGCGCGGCGGCGCCGAGCACGTTGGGGGTGCCGCCCTCGTGCCGCGCGGGACCGGTCGCCCAGTCGGTGCCCGTCGTGCCGACCTCGCGGACCGCGCCGCCGCCGGCGAGGTGGGCGGGGGCCGCGTCGAGCCAGTCGCCGCGGCCGACGAGCACGCCGGTGCCGTACGGCGCGTAGAGCTTGTGGCCGGAAAGCGCCAGGTAGTCGACCCCCGATTCGGTCAGCGAGACGCGGCGGTGCGGGGCGAGCTGCGCGGCGTCGACGGCGATGCGGGCGCCGTGCCGGTGCGCGATCTCGGCCAGCTTCCTGATCGGGAGCAGCTGCCCGGTCACGTTCGAGGCGCCGGTGACGGCGAGCAGCGCGGTCGGGGTCGCGGCCAGCGCGGCCTCGACGTCGGCGAGGGTCTCGCGGAGTGTCGGGGCGGCCTCCAGCACCACGTCGCCGCGCCGCTGCCAGGGCAGCAGGTTGGCGTGGTGCTCGATGTCCAGGTAGAGCACCGAACCGCCCCGCGGCACGCAGTGCGCCAGCAGGTTCAGCGCGTCGGTGGTGTTGCGGGTGAAGACGACCAGGTCGTCCTCGCGGGCGCCGAGGAAGCGCCCGATACAGCTGCGCGAGTTCTCCAGCAGCGCGGTGGACACCTGCGAGGCGTAGCCCGCGCCGCGGTGCACCGAGGCGTAGTACGGCAGGGCGGTCGCGAGGTGCTCGGCGACAGCGCGAAGGGCCGGCGCGGAGGCGGCGTAGTCGAGGTTCGCGTAGGGCGCCGAGGCCCCGGTCACCAGCGGTACGGGCAGTCCGGCGCCCACCACCGGAAGAAGCGCGTCAGTGCATTCGGCCGTTGCGAAAACAGTCATGCTCTCGGTCATAGCGGTTCACCCCAAACGGGATCAGGGAAACGCGACGACCGTTATGCCGGGGAGACGGCGTACCGAGTGCCGTACCGGCGCGTAGGGAGCATCACGAATCCGCGCTTGCCGTGCGCCTGCCG
The DNA here is from genome assembly GCF_035552695.1 of Actinospica sp. NCBI lineage: Bacteria > Bacillati > Actinomycetota > Actinomycetes > Catenulisporales > Actinospicaceae > Actinospica > Actinospica sp. Next base: position 10,588 of record NZ_DASZKT010000083.1, on the reverse strand, counting down.
CACGGCCCGGTCCTCACCCGGGGCACCCCATCGCGGACGAAGGGTTGCCGGCCAGCGAGCCGGGGCTTGTCGCTGGCACTCATGACCTTGATCAGAGAAATTAGCACGCGGTGCCCGGCCGCGCACCCGCTGTCCGAACCGTAAGACGCATTCGCCGGTTACCATCGTTGGCGCGGGCGGTTGCGATGAGCGATGGGGAACCGGTGGAGATCAGGCGTTTCGTAGGTGCGGAGGCCGGCGAGGCCGAGCTGCGGCAGTGGCACGAGCTGTACATCGTCGAGCGGAAGCGGGACTTCCCCGGCTTCCCGCTCCAGCCGTTCCCGCACTTCGCGGCGGTCTGGCGCGATCCGCGGTTCATGGACCTCGGCCCGCGGCACGCGTGGGGCGCCTACGCGGGCGACGAACTGCTCGGCTTCGGCTCGGTCGTCTACCCGGACAGGCAGCTGCTCGACTGGGCCATCGTGCGGGTGGTGGTCGGCGCGGCTCACCGCAGCCGCGGCATCGGCATCGCGCTGCTGCGCGAGATCGTCGCCGACGCCCGATCCAGGGGCCGTCTCACGTTCGTCAACGACCAGGTCAGGCTCGGCTCGGTCGGCGATCGCTGGGCGCGGGAAATGGGCTTCGCGAACGTGCTGAGCAACCGCTGGCAGATGCTGCACGTGCTGGACGTGGATCCGGCGCTGTGGGATGTCCCGGTTCCCGCGGGCTTCCGGTTCGAGCAGTGGTCCGACGCCGCCCCCGACGATCTCGTGGCCGAATTCGCCAGAGCCCGCAACGCGATCGGCGACGCGCCGACCGGCGGGTCGTCCTACGAGCATCGGGAGTGGACGGTCGAACGCGTCCGACGGAACGAGGCGGACGTTCGCGAGACCGGGGACGAGATGCGCCACGTCGTCGCCGTGCACGAGGAGACCGGCGCCCTCGCCGCGCTCACCGGGATGCTGCTGCGGCCCGGCCGGGTGGATCTGTGCTGGCAGCAGGACACCGCGGTCGTCGAGCGCTTCCGCGGACACGGGCTCGGCCGCGCGGTCAAGGCGGCGATGATGCGCTGGCTGCTGGCGGAATTTCCCGACCTGGAGCGGGTCGTCACGAACAATGCGGCCGACAACGCGCACATGCTCCGGGTGAACGAACAGGTCGGCTACGTCTACTACGCCGACATCGGCATGTTCGAGGCCTCGGTCGAACAGGTCGGCACGGCCCTGAGGATGTCCGCCGCCATCCCGGGGCCTCGTGCTGCATCTGAATCAGAAGACGAACTCGTCTGAGCCTTCGCTACCGCGCGCTGTACTTCTGCAGCCCCGCCTGGACGTCGGCGAGGTCCATCACCGGAATCACGTCGATCTTGGCGTCCAGCTCCTGGAAGAACGGCTCGGCGATGCTCGGGATGTCCGAGGCGTCCACGAGGTCGAAGACGATGTATCCGGTGCGCAGGCCGTCCTTCGTCCCGAAGTACGTGGCCTCCGGCTTGACCGCTTCCAGCGAGGACGTCATGATCTCCGCCAGCTTGTTGTTCCGGATCGCCAGATTGGCCTTCTCGGTGTCCATCGAGACCGTCATCAGAACCCGCATCACACCACCACCTGAAATTGATTGCTTTATTGCATCTGACAATCAATTGTCACCCGCGTGGGTCAAAAAGGACCCGCATGGCGCAGTTGATGCGCCATGCGGGTGAGGATGCTTAGCGCGGCTCAGGAGCCGGCCGGCTACGCCTCCCGAACCGCCTTCGCGAGTTCGGTGCCGAACACGGACTCGTCGCCCTCGACCGCGACGACCAGGTCCGACGGGCGCAGCACCGCGCGCAGGGCCGTGTCGACGTCGTCGAGGGTGACTTCGAGCAGCCGGGCGTGCTCGGCGGTCACGTAGTCGCCGGGCAGGCCGTGCCGCACCATCTCGATGAGGCGCGAGCCGACGGCCCCCGGGCTCTGCAGGCCGATCGGGGTGGCGCCGGCCAGGTAGGCGCGGGTCAGCTCCAGCTCGGCCGGCGTGGCGCCGTCGTCGAAGAACTCGTGGATGATGCGCAGCGCGTCGGCCACGGCCGGGGCGGTGGAGTCCGTCTGCACCTCGGTGGTCATCGCGTAAAGGCCCTGCGGACGGCCCAGGTCGAAGGACGAGTGCGCGCCGTAGGTGTAGCCCTTCACCTCGCGCAGCTCCTTGTTCAGCCGGGAGCTGAACGAGCCGCCGAGGATCGTGCTGGCCACGCGCAGCGCCACGATGTCGACCCCGGCCGCCGTCAGTTCGGTGCGGGTGGCCGCCGGGTGCCCGATGCGCAGCGTGGACTGCACCGCGCCGGGGCGGTCGGCGATGGTCAGCCGCTTCGGATCGGGCAGCGGGGCCTCGGCGTCGGGGGTGTGCGGGTTCTCGGTCGCCGCGTCCGCGAAGACCGCGGCGGCCAGCGCCTCGAGGTCGAGCACGTCCAGGTCCCCGGCCACCAGCAGCACGCCGGGGCCGCGCAGCCACTGCTCGTGGAACGCCCGCACCGCGGCGCCGTCCAGCACGGCGGCGCTCTCCGGCGTGCCCCCGGCCAGCCGGCCGTAGCGCGTCCGTTCGCCGTAGAGCGCGTTGCGCAGCGCCTGCTGGGCGCGCACGCCGGGCCGGGCGAACTGCTCGCGCTTGGCCGAGGTCAGGTCACTCAGGAAGCGGCGGGTGTCCACGTCGCGGAACGCGGGCCGGCGCACGGCCTCGGCCAGCAGGCTCACGCCCGCGGCCGCGCGGGAGACCGGCAGGTCGATGGTCACCTTCGTGCTCTGCCAGCCGCTGTCCACGCCCCAGTGCCCGCCGAGCGACTCGACCGCGGCGCCGAACTCGTCGGCCGTGTAGTGCTCGGTGCCCTCGTCGAGCAGGCTCGCGGTGGCCCGGGACAGGCCGTCCAGCGCGAGGGCCTCGGCGGCGGGCGCCGGCTCGGCCAGGGCGCCGCCGCCCAGCATCACGCCGAGCCACGCGAGGGGCTGGCCCGGCAGGTGGGCTGCGACCACCTCGCCGCCGGACAGCGCGAGCCTGCGCACCTCGGGGAAGACATACGGCCGCTGGGCCGCCGGAGCCGGACGGGAGGCCAGTCGAGGTGACGTCACGTCAGTTCCCTTCACTGTCAACGGAGACCTCAACGGGCCGGTACTCGAGGGTGACCCGGTTGCCGGGGGTGAAGATCCGCTCGGCGGCGGCCCGCACGTCCTCGGCCGTCACCGCGAGCAGCTCGGGCAGCCGGTCGCGCACCCGCTCCGCGTCGCCGAAGAGCACCGCGTGCCGGCTCAGCTGGTCCGCGCGGGCGCCGACCGAGGACAGCTCGCGCGCCCAGTCCGCCTCCAGCATCGACCTGGCCCGGTCCAGCTCCGCCTCGGTCGGCGCGTCCACCGCCGCCCTTTCACAGACCTCGAAGTACGCCGCGTGCAGCTCGGCCGCGTCCACCCCGGGACGCGGGGTGACCATCCCGCTGAGCAGCGACTCGTACCAGGCCAGCTGCCACGAGGCCAGGTACGAGCCCTCTGCTTGGGCCAGCTCCCGCTTGGTGACCAGTTCGGTGAACAGCCGGGCGCCGCGGCCGCGGCCGAGCACCGCGGCGAGCACCTCCTCGGCCGCCGCGCCGGGCTCGCCGAAGCGGGTGGCCCGGAAGCCGAAGAAGAACCGGGGCAGCGGCACCGGCTCCTCGATCACCTCGTGCACCGGGCCGTCGATCGCGGCCGGCAGCGCGGCCACCGCGGCGGGCTCCGGCCGGGGCCGCGCGGACAGGCCGCCGAAGTACTCCTCGGCGAACCGGCGCACCTGCGCGTCGTCGGCGTCCCCGACCACGGTCAGCACCGCGTTGTCCGGGGAGTAGTAGGACTCGTAGAAGGCCGTGAAGTCGGACTGCTCCGCGCTGTCCAGCTCGGCCATCGAGCCGATCGTCGAGTGGTGGTACGGGTGGCCCTCGGGGTACGCGAGCGCCAGCAGGATCTCCGCCCAGCGGCCGTACGGCACGTTGTCATAGCGCTGCCTGCGCTCGTTCTTGACCACCTCGCGCTGGTTGTCCAGGTTCTCCTGGGTGAGCGCGAGGCTGCCCATCCGGTCCGCCTCGAGCCACAGCGCCGTCGGCAGCGCCGCGCTCGGCACCGTCTGGTAGTAGTTCGTCCGGTCCGCGCTGGTGGTCGCGTTGATCGCGCTGCCGCCGACCTCCTGCAGCACACTGAAATGCTCGGTCTTGCCGACCTGCGCCGAGCCCTGGAACATCAGATGCTCGAAGAGGTGCGCGAAGCCGTGCTTGCCCGCGGGCTCGTGCCGCGATCCGACGTCGTACCAGAGGTTCACCCCCGCGATGGGCCCGGTGCGGTCCTCGCACACCACCACCCGCAGGCCGTTGTCCAGCGAGAACTGCCGCACCGGCCAGCGGAAGCCGCCGTCCGCTGCGGTGGTCTCGGCGGTACTGTCGGTCGGCTGTCGCACGCGCCCTCCAGGCAGGCTCTCAGATCCACACGCTCCTGACGCCCAACATACATGCCGGGCAGCACGATCGAGGTGTGCCGGACCCGCTCAGGAATTCGTCGGGAATTTCCCAGCTTGCCCGAAGGTTCTGGATGCATGCTGCGGTACCGCGCCGGGGAGATCTATACCGAGCGGACCGGCAGAGAACAGGGGAGCGTGTGATGCGATTCGAGTTCGGTGCGTCGAAGATCCTGCCGAAGTGGGTCGTCGTCTTCTTCCTCGGCGGCGCGGTGGTGCTGATCCCCTGGATCGTGCTGATGTTCACCGTGCCCGGTGTGGTGAACGTCTCCCCGCGCTGGACCCTCGTGTGGGGCGGCTTCGACTGCTTCCTGGTGCTCGGCTTCGCGGTGACCGCGTTCAACCTGATAAACCGCTCGCCGCGCGGCGCGGTGACGGCGGCGATGACCGGCACGATGCTGCTGATCGACGCGTGGTTCGACGTGCTGACCACGCACCGCGGCGGGCTGCTGCTTTCGATCCTGATGGCCGTGTTCGCCGAGATTCCCTGCGCGGTGATCTGCTTCTACGTCTCCCGGCGCATCATGAGCCTGTTCGAGCAGGCGAAGGACTACCTGGCCGAGGCCGGGTACACGGTCTGCAGCGGACGGCTGGTGTCGCCGGACGGACTCACCGGCCTCCCCGACGAGGCGGTGGCGGTCGGCGCGGTGCCCGTCGGCGCGGCGGCCCTCGCCGCCGCCCCCGTGCCCGCGAACGTATCAGGGCCCGGATCCGCGGGGCATGCCGCGGATCCGGGCCCGGTCGGCCGCAAGTCCTCAGAGCGCGGTCTTGGCGCTCCAGTAGGCCAGCAGGGGCTCCTCGCCGAGCAGCTCTAGTCCGGGCGCCGCGTCCGGGATCCGGTGGTTGATCCACAGCGCCAGATCCCGGGCCGTGCCGCGCACCGCGGCCGCGCCCTTGACGTGCGCGTGCGACCAGCGGAAACCGTGCGGTTCCAAGGTGATCAGCCACTCGCCGGGCAGCTCGCTCCCGGCCAGGTCGGTGGCGTGCAGGTGGATCGTCTCGCCGTCGCCGTGCAGATCGCGCACCTCAGGCCGGAAGCGCTTCGTGTGCGGCAGGTTCGCCAGGAACTCGTCGATGTTGTCCACGGCCACCGCCGGGTCCAGCGCGCCCGCCGTGCCGACGACCGCCAGCTCCGCGTCCACCCGGTGCATCGCCGTCTCGTGCAGCTGCCTCCGCAGCCAGAAGCGCACGTGCTGGTCGGCGCCCCACGCGTAGCACGGCGCGTCGAGGTCGGCCCCGCCCAGCGCCTCGACCAGCGCCCGGCCGCCGGCGGCGAACCACTCCGGCGCCGCGGACCAGGAGTCCCTCGGGAAGCCGAGCTCCTGCTCGCTCAGCTCGATGCGTTCCTGCGGCAGCCGGGTGACGATCGCCGTCGCCCAGCGGTGGATGTGGCCGAGGTGTTCGACCAGCCCGGCGAGCGTCCAGCCGGGGCAGGAGGCGACCGGGCGGTCCGGATCGGCCTCCGTGATGAGCGCCGTGACGCGCGCCACGTCCGCCGTGATCAGGTCGAGTACTCGGGGGGATTCGAGGGCATGGCAGGCGGGCGACGGAGCGAGGGTGGGCACCGGTCGGACTCCTTCACGGATGACGGCACCGTCCGCGGGTACGCGGAAGCGGCGAGTTGGCTACGGTCTGGTGGTGGAGCGTTCTCGCACAACGCCCCAGCCGAGGGAATGAAATACGCGGTATCGCTGGATTCTGCCCCCTTCAGGGCGTGGCCATGCGTTCCGCGGCTGAGTTGATTCAGCATGCCCGCTCGGCGGCCGGGGCGCCACGTGAGATAGGTCATGCGCCCTGCGGTTCGAGGGCCGCGGACCTCGGTACAGTTGAATTCCTTAAGAAGATCAGTGGAATCCCCTCAAGGGAGTCTGAGTTGAGTTGGGGACTGGCCGGCGCTTTGATCGCCTGCCTCTGCTACGGGGTGGCCACCGTCTTTCAGGCGATGGGCGCGCGCCGCGTCGAGGGTTCGGAGGGTGTGGACCCGCGGCTGCTGATGCGCGTGCTCGGCTCGCTGCCGTTCCTGCTCGGCACCGGGATGGACGCATTCGGTTTGATCTTCAACCTTTTCGCGCTGCGCCAGCTCCCGCTGTTCGAGGTCCAGGGCATCGTGAACACCAACCTCGCGGTCACGGCCGTGTTCGCGGGGCTGCTGCTGAACATCCGGCTCACCAACCGGGACAAGCTCGCGATCGCGGCCGTCGTCGGCGGGCTCGTGCTGCTCGGCCTCGCCGCCGGGCCCGAGGGGCACGGCAGCTTCTCGGGTGCCGGACGCTGGGCGCTGCTCGGCGTCTCGCTGCTGCTCGCGGTCACCGCGCTGGTGCTCGGCAACGTCTACAAGAGCGCGCACCCGGCGCTGCTCGGCACGGTCGCCGGCTTCCTGTTCGGCGTCTTCGGGATCGCGGTGCGCATCCTGCCGTCGATAGCGCCGGCGCGGCTGGTGACCGATCCCGCCGCGTACGCCGCGCTGATCGCCTCGGTCACCGGCTTCCTGTTCTTCACCACGGCCCTGCAGCGCGGCTCGGTGAACGCGACCGCCGCCGCGCTGGTCGTGGGGGAGACCGCCGTGCCCGCGATAATCGGCCTGACCCTGCTCGGCGACAGCGCGCGCCCCGGCTACGGCGTCGTCGGGGTGTTCGGCTTCCTGCTCGCGGTCGGCGGCGCGCTCGCCCTGGCCCGCTTCGCCGAGATCCCCGCGGAGGACGACGGCGGCGATTCCGGGGAGCAGAACGGCGCCGAGGCGCACAGCGGCGTGGCCTCGGCGGGATAGTCGGAACTCTCGGCGGATCCTCAGACCTCTGAGGTAGGCGTCGCCTGCTCCGGGGTCAGCTCCTCGCGCTGCTCTCCGGCCATCTCGTCCAGCGTCTCCTCGTCCCGTACGCGCTGCCTGCGGTGCTTGACGACCACCACCGCGACGATCGCCAGGATGATCGCGCCGAACAGCGAGTAGCTGACGACCGAGGTGTAGTGCTCCACCCGCTGCCAGGCCGAGCCCGCGAGGTAGCCGAGCAGGATGTAGCCGGTGGCCCAGGTGATGCCGCCGATCGCGTTCCACAGCAGGAAGGTGCCGTACTTCATCCGGCTCGTCCCGCACAGGCCGGGCACCAGCGCGCGCAGCACCGAGATCCAGCGCCCGGCGAAGACCGCGCGGCCGCCGAGCCGGTGGATCGACCGCTTGCCCTGCTCCACGTGCTCGGGCTTGACCAGCCGCCTCGGCAGCTTGGCGAGCAGCGTGTCGCCCCAGCGCTCGCCGACCCAGAAGCCGATCGAGTCGCCGATGATCGCGCCCAGGATCGCCGCCGCGAGCACGCCCGCGAACGAGACCCGGTGCTCGTACGCGAGGAAGCCGCCGACCACCACGGCGGTCTCGCCCGGGATCACGAAGCCCAGGAAGACCGAGGATTCCAGCGCGGGCAGTATGAACACCAGCGCCAGCGCCGACCATCCGCTGAAGATCAGCAGATGGTTGATGATCGTGTTGAGCATGTCAGTCCCCCGTGTCGTCGCCGAGATACGCCAGCAGCGCCTCGTGCAGCAGCCCGTTCGATGTCATCCCCGAGCCGGCGGCCGGCGAGGGATCCCCGTCCACGGCGCTGAACCGTCCCCCCGCCTCGGTGACGATGACGGCGGGCGCGGCCACGTCCCACAGGGAAAGCTCCGGCTCCGCCGCGATGTCCACCGCGCCCTCGGCGACCAGCATGTGCGACCAGAAGTCGCCGTAGGCGCGGGTGCGCCAGCAGGAGCGGGACAGGCTCAGGAAGCCCTCCAGCTTGCCGTACTCCTCCCAGGAGATCACCGAGGAGTAGGCGAAGGAGGCGTCCTTCAGCTCCCTGACCTGCGAGACCTGCAGCCGCGAGGCCTGGGACAGCGAGCGTCCGGTGTACGCGCCGTTGCCGTGCGAGGCCCACCAGCGGCGGCCGAGCGCGGGGGCCGAGACGACGCCGACGACGGGCTTGCCGTCCTCCATCAGCGCGATCAGCGTGGCCCATACCGGCACCCCGCGCACGTAGTTCTTGGTGCCGTCGATCGGGTCGACGATCCAGGTGCGCCGCCCGTCCGCGCGCCCCGCGACGGTGCCGAACTCCTCGCCCAGCATCGAGTCGCGCGGACGGGACCGGCCCAGCCCGGTGCGCAGCAGCTCCTCCACGGCCCGGTCGGCGTCGCTCACCGGGGTGAGGTCGGGCTTGGTCTCGACCTTGAGGTCGAGGGCCTTGAACCGCTGCGTCGTGAGCGAATCAGCCTGATCCGCCAGCACGTGCGCGAGCCTGAGGTCGTCGTCGTGTCCCGTCACACCACCAACGTACCGTCATCCGCCGCCTAAGAGCCGGTACCGGGCTGCACCGCCTCCACGTGAAGGGTGACGACATCGCCCTTGCAGCCGGTCGAATCGTAGGCGACGTACAGCAGGTTGCTGGTGTTCGGCGGATAGACCTGCAGGTACGTGGTCGGCACCGGCTGGCAGGTGGGCGGCGGCCAGTTGGCCGCGTCGCCGATCTGCAGAATCGCGTAGGCGTGGCCGCCCGGCTGCAGCGTGACGAGCTTCGGGCTCACCTGCGGGTTGCGGCCAGCGGGCTGGCCGACCTGCTGGACCGGGGTGCCCGCGCCGAGGGAGACACCGGGGTAGCCGTACATCGTGCACGGCTTGTTGTCGAGGTTCTTGAAGACGATGTTGACGTAGATCGAACCGGCCGTGCCCTGCTCCCCGCTCACGGTGCCGTTCAGATACCGCGTCAGGCACGTGCTCACGCCCGAGGAGCCGAAACCGCCGTTGCCGTTGCCGGTAGCGGTGCCGCTCCCTCCGGAACCGGTGCTCGTGCTGCCGGTCGACGCGCTCGTGCCGGTGCCCGCCGTCGTCCCGGTGGCCGGCGCGCTCGTCGTCGTGCCCGACGCCGACGTCTTGCTCGCGGTGCTCCCGGCGCTGCCGCTCGGCGAGGAACTGCCCACACAGGCTGTGCAGAACACCAGCGTGCAGGCGGCCACTCCCAAGGCCGACAAAACGTGCTTCATGCGTCCCACTCCCTTCACCCAAGGCGGCTTCTACAGTCCGTACCCGCTCACCCACAGAGAGAGACCTCCCGCGGGCCCGCTCGGTTGGACTAGATCAGCGCGGATCTGTTGACGTTCCGGTCCGCCTCGGCGACACTTGAACCGAACGTTCGGTCGGCAAGGAGGCCCCGGCATGACGACCCTCGCCGAGTCCGGCACGAGCGCCGGCGCGTCCGGCTCGCGCTTCGAGGCGCTGATCGCCGCGGACGAGCGGGTGGAGCCGCGCGACGCGATGCCGGAGGCGTACCGGAGCACGCTGATCCGGCAGATCGCGCAGCACGCGCACTCCGAGATCATCGGCATGCAGCCGGAGGGCAACTGGCTCACCCGTGCTCCCTCGCTGCGCCGCAAGGCGATCCTGCTGGCCAAGGTGCAGGACGAGGCCGGGCACGGGCTCTACCTGTACGCGGCGGCCGAGACCCTGGGCGTGGACCGCGGCGAGCTGCTCGACGCGCTGCACACCGGCCGGCAGCGCTACTCCTCGATCTTCAACTACCCGACGCTGACCTGGGCCGACGTGGGCGCGATCGGCTGGCTGGTGGACGGCGCCGCGATCGTCAACCAGATCCCGCTGACCCGCTGCTCCTACGGCCCGTACGCCCGCGCGATGGTCCGCATCTGCCAGGAGGAGTCCTTCCACCAGCGGCAGGGCTACGAGTCGCTGTACGCGCTGGCGCACGGCACCGCGGAGCAGCGCGCGATGGCCCAGGACGCCGTCGACCGCTGGTGGTGGCCCTCGCTGATGATGTTCGGCCCGCCGGACTCCGCGTCCACGCACTCCTCGAAGTCGACCGCCTGGAAGATCAAGCGGCACTCGAACGACGAGCTGCGGCAGCGCTTCGTCGACCTCTGCGTCCCGCAGGCCGGGATCCTCGGGCTCACGTTGCCCGACCCCGACCTGCGGCTGGACGAGGAGACCGGCCGCTACGCGTACGGCGAGATCGACTGGTCCGAGTTCAAGGCCGTGCTGGACGGCGACGGACCGTGCAACCGGCAGCGGATCGAGCGCCGCGTCGCCGCGCACCGCGAGGGCCGGTGGGTGCGCGAGGCCGCCTCCGCGTACCGGGAG
>NZ_DASZKT010000082.1:0-13036 GCF_035552695.1 Actinospica sp. | reverse complement strand
CTCGGCCGGTAGCCGCCTACATGAGGAGCATGTTGACGATCAGTAGGACTGGCACGGCGGCGAGCGTCGTGACGAGCACGATGTCGCGGGCCCGGTCGGCCGCGATGCCGAAGCGGCCGGCGTAGTTCGCCACGTTCTGGGCGGCCGGGAGCGCGGCGAGCACCGTGGCCCGATGCAGCAGTTGCGCGTCGAGACGGAACACGTAGGCGCCGAGCAGCCAGGCGATCGCCGGCATGAAGACGACTTTCAGCAGGCTGTTGACGACCACGTCCCTGCGCCCGGTGCCGGCCCGCAGGATCTGGGCGCCGTTCAGCGAGAGCCCGAACCCCATCAGCATCAACGGGACGGCCGCGTCGCCGATCAGTTGCAGCGGTGCGAAGGCGACCGAGGGAATCGGGATGTGCAGCAGCGAGACCAGGGTCCCACTGACCGAGGCGATGACCAGCGGATTGCGCACGGCGGCCAGGAGCGTGTGGGCGGTGGACGCCTTCTCGCCGAGCGCGGCTCGTTCCAGCAGCACCATCACCGGTGGGACGAAGAACACCAACTGCATCAGGATGATCGGAGCGACCGCCGCCGCGGAGCCGAGGACGTAGACCGCCACCGGCAGCCCGATGTTGTTCGAGTTCAGATACGCGCTGCCCATCGCCCCGATGACGAGTTCGCCGAGGCTCCGGTGCAGGACGAGGCGACCGACCAGCACCGAGACCGTGGCCGTGACCAGTGCCGCGCAGAAGGCGATGACCGCGACCGGTGAGACGAGCTCGGCGGGGTCGGCCGTGCCGAGCAGCGTGAACAGCAGGCAGGGCAGCGCGACGAAGAACACCGTGCGGTTCCAGACGAAGTGCCCGGTCTCGCCGAGCACTCGCGCGCGCCCGACGAGATAGCCGGCGAGGATGACCGCACCGATGACGCCGAAGCCCTCCAACACACCGATCATCGGGCGACTCCTCCTGGTCTGGCATGGCGAGCGGCCTCAGACGTAGCTGCCGAGCGTCTCGGTGAGCAGGTCGAAGAACCCGTCCACGTCGATGCCCACGGCGACCTCGGCGTTCGGCGGCTCGCCGCGGCGCACCGCGTCCTTGCCCTGCAACGGCGCCGTGTTCGCGTGCCGGTAGTCGCACACCGTCATGCCCCGGGTCCGGGTGCCGTGCAACTCGACACCCACGTGCATCTCGCGCAGCTCGAAGAGGTCCGGTCTGATCAGCGTGGCCGCGGCGAGCGGGTCGTGCAGCGAGGCGCCAGGCAGCCCGAACACCCGCTCGAGGCTGGCCCGGTAGAACTCCAGCAGGTCGGCCACGGTTGTGGCGACGGGGTTGCCCTGGCGCCGGATGCGCTCGATCCGTTCGGCGGTCGCCGAGGCGAGCCTGGTCACGTTGAGCCCGAACATCCGGATGGGGACGCCGCTGCGGAATACGATGTCGGCGGCCTCCGGGTCGACCCAGATGTTGAATTCGGCGGCCGGGGTGGAGTTGCCGAAGGTCAGCGAGCCGCCCATCAGCGAGATCTGCCGGATCCGCCCGGCCATGCCCGGGTCGACGGTGAGCGCGGCGGCCACGTTGGTGAGCGGGCCGGTCGGCACCAGCACCAGGTCGTCGTGACGCTTGCTCAGCTCGATGATCGTGTGCACAGCGTCCGCCTCGACGGCGCTGATGGACGGTGCGGGCAGTTCCACCCCGTCGAGCCCGGACTCGCCGTGCACCTCGGGCGCGTGCACCGCCTCGCCGACGAGCGGCTTGGCCAGTCCCCTGCTCACCGGGATGTGTTGAAGGCCCGCGAGCTCGAGCACCTTCAGGGCGTTGTCCGTGGTGCGCTCGACGGACTGGTTCCCGTGCACCGTCGTGACGGCCACGAGGTCGAGGTGCTTCGCCGCGAGCAGGATCGCGAGCATGTCGTCATGCCCCGGGTCGCAGTCAATGAGTACGTGCACTGTGAAAATCCGTTCCGTCGGTGCGCGGCGCGCGGCCCCGGATGGGGTAGCATGCTACTTTGCGGGTTGCGTGGCTGCCGGGGGCTGTTCCCCCGGTCGGACCGGGAAGGCAAGGACAGCGGTGACGCAGTACACGAAGCATTCGGACGTGATCTTCCGCGAGCTGCGCGCGGCCATCCTCAACGGCGAGCTCGAGAAGGGCTCGCTGCACTCGATCTACGAGCTCGCCGACCGCTACCAGGTTTCGCGCACCCCGGTGCGCGAGGCCGTGGTGCGCCTCGCGGACACCGGGATAGTGACTATCGAGCGCAACCGGGGCTTCCGGGTGCGCGGCCTGTCGGCGATCGAGATCCAGAACGTCTTCGAGGTCAGGCTGCTGCTCGAGGTGCCGGGCGCGGCGCAGGCGGCCACCGTCGACGATCCCGAGTACATCGCCGCGCTCGACGGCTTCCTCGCCGAGATGCACGAGGCGGTGGCGCGCGACGACGCCGAGGCGTTCTCCGCGGCGGACTACGCGCTGCACGACCGGGTGCTGTCCGCCTTCGGCAACCCGAGGCTCACCGAGTACATGCACACGCTGCGCAACTTCACCAAGGAGATGGGCGCGGTGACCCTCGGACACACCCGCACGCTGCGCGACGTCGGCCTGGAGCACGAGCCGATCGTCACCGCGATCAAGTCGGGTGATTCGGCGGCTTCGGCCAAGGCGATGGCCGACCATCTCGTCGAGACCGCGTCGCTGCTCATCGCGAGGGCGTCCGGACTCGACACCGAAGCGGCTGACTCGTCGTGGGCCGAGCCCTACCTGAGGCGGCTGAACGTGGCCGTGACCGAGGCGTGAGCTGTCGCGTGCGCGGCGCGTGCGTCGCGCGGTGAGCGGTGGCATGGGGGCCTCAGCCTTCTTCGGGCGAGTTGGCCCAGCTCTGCAGGGTCTGGCCCGCGTCGATCAGGTGCACGGAGCCGGTCACGTGCGCGGCCTCGTCAGAGGCGAGGAAGGCGATGAAGGCCGCGACGTCGTGCGGCTGGCCGAGACGCTTGAGCGGTATGCGGGCGGCGCGTTGCTCCGGGGAGAGCATGACCAGGCCCGGCACCTTATTCGGCAGACCGAGGGGCGTCTCGATGACGCCCGGGGCGACCGCGTTGACGCGGATGCCGTGCTTGGCCGCGTCGAAGGCTGCGACGCGGGTGAGCGAGAGCACCGCGCCCTTGCTCGCGGAGTAGGCGGCGCCGCCGTCGTGCACGTCCCATAACGCGTGCGAGGAGGACATGGTCACGATCGAGCCCGCGACGCCGTTCGTGACCATGTTCGCCAGCACGGCGCGCAGCGTCAGGAACATGGTGCGCAGGTTGGTGGCGATCACCAGGTCCCAGTCCGCGATCGGCATCTCCCACAGCACCCGGCGCGGCGCCGCCATCCCGGCGATGAGCGCGGCGGCGTCGATCCGCCCGTAGGCCCGCTGCGCTGCCTCGACCGCGTGCTCGGCCGCCGAGTCGGCGGTCAGGTCGGCGACGAAGTACTCCGCGGCGGTTCCCGCGTCCCGGAGGGTCTCGGCGAGGGCCGTGAGCGCGGCGGCGTCGCGGTCCACGAGGAACAGGCTCGCTCCTTCGGCGGCGAAGCGCTCAGCCGTCGCGCGACCGATCGCGCCGGCCGCGCCGGTGACGAAGGCGACGCGCTCGGAGAAGCGCATCCCGTAGGACGAGGAGGGCACGGCTCAGCGCTCCGTTCCATGGTCGTAGTCGTAATCGCGCCAGGACCGGCGCGGTGCGAATCCCAGATAGGAGATCGCCGCCGAGCTGTCCATGAGCGAATCGTGGCCCGCGAGCTCGCGCCGAAGCGGTGTCTCGGGGAAGTGCTCCGCGAGCAGTTCGGCCGTGGGCTGCTCGTTGAAGGTCTCGGGCGCGGCGAGGAAGAGCTTGGTGTGGCCCGTGTTGGGCCGGGCGAACGCGGCGGCCACGGCGTCGGCGGCGTCCCGCGTGTCGATGTAGCTCCACAGCAGGCGCACGTCCTTGCCGCCGGCGAAGGTCGCGGGCATCTCGCGCGCGAACGACTCCGGGGTGTGCAGCGCCGGGAAACGCAGGCTCACGGCGGCCAGCTTCCCGCCCGCGCGCGCCACGGCGGCGTCGATGATCTGCTCGCCGACGAGCTTGGACAGTCCGTAAGGGTCCTGCGGTGTGGAGTCGATGCCTTCGTCGAGCGGGAGATAGTCCGGCTGGATCGGCTGCACGAAGAAGGGATAGCCGATGACGCTGATCGAGGAGACGTAGACGAGCGTGGTCACGCCCGCGTCGACCGCGGCGTCCACCACGCTGAACGAGATGGACGTGTTGGTCGTGAAGACGTCGAACGGCGCGTGGCCGGCCGCCCGCGGATACCCGGCGAGGTGGGCCACCCCGTCGCAGTCCTCGAGTGCCGCGCGGGTCGCCCGCGGATCTCTGAGGTCGACGACGGCGACCCGGCTCGCGGCCGGTGCGACCACGTCGAGCCCGCGAACTTCGTGGCCCGCGGCCCGCAGGCTCGCCGCCACCTGGGCACCGAGGAACCCGGAGGCGCCGGTCACCGCGATGATCATCGTGTTTCGCTCCGTTCCGTCGGCGCCGCGCCGGTTGCGAGGGGCAGCGCGGCGATGATGTCGGTCGCGAGTTCGAGGTCCGCGAGGCCGCCCGCGATGGTGGACCGTACGGGAGCGCCGGTGCGGATGGCCTGCGCGAAGTGCTGAAGTTCGCGCCGGAACGGGTCGTCCGGCGGCGCGGTCACCTGCGTTTCGGCGCCCATGCCGAACCGGGTCTCACGCAGGGAGATGACCGTCGGGGCGTAGCGGATGTACGGGTGCGAGAACGTCACGCGGACCTCGGCCGTGTCGCCCGCGACGCCGACCCACTCGTCCCACCAGTCGTAGCGGGCGCCGGTGCCCATCTCGAACACGACGGGGGCGGCGTCGGCGTATTCGAGCACTGCGAGCAGGTGCTTCGGGTCGCGGCTGGAGGCGTACGCGACGCGATCGGGTCGGCCGAAGGCGACCCGCACCACGGACAGGTCGTGCGCGGCGAGCATGAGCAGCAGGGTGTAGAGCTCCGCGTGCTCGGCGTGCGTGCCGAGATGCTCCCTGATCCGGGCCTCGACGGCCGCCCGGTCCGCGGCGAGCAGGTGCGCCGGGATGTCGTCGAAACGCTCCTGGTCGTACATGGTCTTCGCGATGTCGAAGCGACCGGCCAGGTCGTGCACCGTGCGGACGCGCTGCTGCCCGCATTCCGCGAACCGGCGCAGCCCTTCCTCGAATCCGGGATCGAACAGCTTCATGTATCCGACCATCGCGACCGTGCCCGCGGCCTCGGCGGCCTCCCGCACGGCCCGTCCCTCGGCCGGGGTGAAGGCGAGCGGCTTCTCGACCAGCAGGTGCTTTCCCGCGCGCAGCGTCGCGATCGCGGCGGGGGCGTGGTCGTACGAGCAGACGATGACCGCCTCGATCTCCCGGTCGGCGATCAGCGCACTGCTCGAGGTCGTCGCCAGCCGCGCGCCGTAGCGCCGCGCCATGGCGTCGACCGTCCGCCGCGAGAGGTCGCAGACGCCGACGATCTCGAAGTCGGGCGATTCGGCCAGGAACGGCAGGTGCATGATCTGCGCGATCTGGCCGCAGCCGAGCACGCCGACGCGCACCGGACGGGACGGCCGGTCCGCGGCTTTCATCGGGCTCCCGCCGACTCGTTCGGCCGCAACGAGAGCCCGAGGCTCTCGATATAGCGGACGGACGCCTGCAGGGCGGCTTCCGGCGGTTCCCGCGAGCTGTCGAGCTCGATGATCACGATGCCGTCGTAGCCGTCGGCGAGCAGTTGGGCGGTGACTCCGGGGATGTCCACGATGCCCTCGCCGAGCGGCAGGAAGGAGGTGAACCGCGCCGGACCGCAGATGCCGCTCTGCCCGGCGACGTCCTTGTAGTGGACGTACTTGACGGCCGGGGCGTAGTCGCGGATCACCGCGACCGGATCGCTGCCGACCATCGCGAGATGCGCGATGTCGACGCAGAGCCCCGCCGGACCGTCGTCGAGCTCGTGCATGAGCCGGTCCACCTGCTCCCGGTTCTCGATGGCGGTGTCGATGTGCGGGTGGTAGGCCACCCACATCCCGTGTTCGGCGGCGACGGCGCCGATCTGGTTGAGCGAGCCCGCGAGCTCCCGGTAGAGGCTCGGCTCGTGGTCGCGCCCCGGCGGCGGGGGCGGCCCGCCGCCGAGCACGAGCCCGGGGGCCCCGAAACCGGCCAGCAGCCGGATGACCGCCTCCAGGGTGGCCAGTTCAAGGTCCCAACTCAGCGGGTTGACGAACTCGCGGTTGCAGTACAGCGAGCTGACCGCGAGCCCGGCCTCGGCCGAGCGGGACAGGGCCGCGATCCGGGAGAGGAGGGCGACGTCGGTCGTCCCCATGGGGACCGGCTTGAACCCGGTCCCCATGAAGCGCCGCGAGTAGTCGCGGGAGATGTCGTCCCGGCACAGCGCCTCGACGTAGGCGAAACCGTTCCGCCTGATGACCTCGAGCCCCTCGTCGAGCGGCAGGCCCGCGAGATCCCAGGTGTTGAGGTGGTAGCCGAAGGTGAAGCGCTGCTGGCCGGTCATTTCTCCCCTGACGATGTGTGAGGTGTTCGCTCCGTCGCTCCCGCGGAGGCTCAGGAGCAGCTGGTCATGTACTGGTACGTCTTGGCCGCGGCGCTGTTGACGTTCCCGGAGGTCAGCAGCATGGTCGGCGTCGAGGTGACCGTCGCTGTGGCGGGCACCGCCGAGGTCGATCCGGCGTGGCTGCGCAGGTACTTGATCACCTGGGTGGTGCCGATGTACGAGGTCTCATACGGGGACTGGCCGACCGTCGCCGCGAGCTGTCCCGACTTGAGCAGGGTGATCTGGTCGGGGCTGGAGTCGAAGGACACGAGCTTGACCTTGCTGCCGACCCCCGCGGCCTTGATCGCGGCGGCGACGCCGACCGCCTCGGGTCCGGAGCTGGCGTAGACGACCTTCATGTCGGGGTGCGCCTGGATCAGCCCGGCCGCGATCGTCGCGGCGGTCGAGGTGCTGTTCTGCGCGTACTGCGGAGAGAGCACCGACAGCTTCGGATAGGCCTTCTCCAGGGCCGGGACGAGCTGCGTGTACCGGTCGCTGTCGGTGGTGTTCCCGGTGGTGTCCGCGATCAGCCCGACCGTGCCGGCACCGCCGCTGAGCTGGCCGATGATCTGGACCAGGGGCTCGGCCGCCTTGAAGTAGTCCGTGATCGTGGTGCCGTAGGCGTCGGCGGGCTCGAGCGTCTGCCCGGTCGCCCACACCGGAGCGCCCTTGCCCATCAGGGACGAGACGGTGGTGCTGAAGCCGGTGTTGGAGAACGGGGCCAGCAGCATCGCGTCCGGGTTGGTCGCGGCCGCGGCGGCGAAGGCCTTGATCTCGTCGGTGGCCGAGTTGCCGGTCGGCCCCTCGAACTCCAGCGTCGCGTTGTTCGCCTTCGCGGCGGCCTGCGCGCCGCACTTGCCGGTGATGAAGAACGAGTCGTTGATGAGGGCGGCGATGTCGACGATGCGCAGCGTCTTGGTGGCCGCGTCGGTACTCACCCCGCCGCCGCCCCCGCTGGTGCCGGTGCTGCACCCGGCGAGCAGCGCCGAGACGGAGAGGACGGCCAGGCCACCAATGAAGTAACTGGAGAGTATTCTCATCTTGAGCATAAGGGTACTACCTCCTTGAACGGGTACTGATGCGGAAGGGTTGTGCAGGGAGGTGCGGTCGGGGAACGCGCGCCGGTCAGCGCGCGCGGAAACGCGGACCGCCGCCGGATTGGCGGAGCTGGTCGAGCGAGACCGCGGCGACGAGGATGACGCCGACCACGATCAGCTGGTAGTAGGCCGAGACGTTGATGACGACCAGGCCGTTGGCGAGGATCACCGCGAGTACGACGCCGCCGAGCAGGCCGGTCATGGACACGACGCCGCCTTCGAGCATGGTGCCGCCGATCACCGCGGCGGTGATCGCGGAGAGCGAGTCCTCGGTGTGCCCGGCGATATTGGTAGCGCCGAACCGGGTGATGTCGATGAAGCCCGCCATCCCGGCCAGCGCCCCGGCCGCCATGAACAGCAGCAGCAGTTTGCGGCGGGTGTCGAGCCCGGCCCGTTCGGCGGCGGCGCGTGAGGAGCCCATCGCGAGCAGGTGCAGGCCGAAGGCCGTGCGGCGCAGAACGATCGCGGCGATCACCCAGGCGAGGAAGGCGAGCAGGAAGGGCGCCGGGATGCCGAGCAGCGTGGCCACGCCGAAGTCGTTCTGCAGGGTCGCGGGCAGTCCGACGACGTCGGTGCCGCCGGAGACGATGTAGGCGACGCCCGAGACGACCCCCAGCATCGCGAGCGTGGCGATGAGCGAGTTCACCTTGAGCCGCGTGACGATGAACGCGTTGACCGCGCCCACGACCACCCCGGAGACGATCGCCGCGGCGATGCTCACGGCGAACACCACGCCGATCCCCGCGCTCGCGACCTTCTGCGCGAGCATCCCGCTGACCACCGAGGCGAGGATGAGGTTCGAGCCGAGCGAGATGTCGAACTCCCCGGCGCCGAGCAGGAACGCGATCGCGATCCCGAGCAGCAGTCCCTCGCCCGAGTCAAGCATAAGGTTTTTGATATTGGCTGGACTGATGAAGGTGTGGTTGATCGAGACCGCGGTGAACAGCACGACCAGCACCGCGTCGATCAGGAGCAGCCAGAAGGCGTTGTTCCCCACGAACCGCTGGATCCTGGTCCGCTGCTTCGCTCCGGGCAACTCGCCCGTCCGCGCGATGGAGAGGGTCACCGGTTGTCCTCCTCGTTCTCCGGGTCCGTACCGGTAAGTCCGACCATGGCCGCCACCACATCGCTCCGGTTGAGCGAGCCCGTGGGCCGGTCGAGCGCGATCTGGCCGTGCCGGAGCACGATCACCCGGTCGGCGATGTCGAGAATGCGCGGGATGTCATGGGAGATCACCATCACGCCGATGCCGGCCGCGGCCGTCGAGCGGATGAGGTCGCAGACGATGTCGCTCTGGATCGTGCCGAGCGCCGCCGTCGGCTCGTCCATCAGGATCCCCGCATTCGCCCACAGGCTGGCCCGGGCCACCGCGACCGCCTGCCGCTGGCCGCCCGAGAGATCCTTGACCGCCACCGAGACGGAGGGCAGCCGGATCGAGAGCTTGTGCAGCGCCGCCGCGGTCCGCTCCGCCATCGCCGACCTGTCCAGGAAACCGAGCCCGCCGAGCACGCCGCGGCGGGTGATCTCGTGGCCGAGGTACATGTTCTCCAGCACGCTCAGGTCCGGCGCGAGCGCGAGATCCTGGTGCACGACGGTGATGCCGTGCGCCTCGGCGTCGCGGGTGCCGCGCAGCACGACCTCGCTCCCGCCGACCCGGATCGCCCCGCTGTCGGGCGAGTACACCCCGCACAGGAGCTTGGTGAGCGTCGACTTCCCGGCGCCGTTGTCGCCGAACAGCGCGAGCACCTCGCCCTTGCGCAGGGCGATCGAGACGCGCCGGGTGGCCTGCACGTGGCCGAAGGTCTTGACCAGATCCGTGGCCTCGAAGACGTAGCCGTCGTCGGCCACGTCGGTCGACGACGGGATCGTTTCGCTAGCTGACACGCGGACTCCTGCCGGATCTCAAGGGAGCGGTACGAGTCGGTGGCACGCTTCCCCGACGGGAAACTCGCCGCCGAGTAGCATGCGACCGACTGTAGCATGCTACTCGATGGGGGACAACGGTTTGCGAACAACGGGCGGGGCCGACCCGCCCGGCCCCCCGCCCTCGGAGCCGATCTCAGCTGATCAGAGGGGCACGGGTCGGTGGCGGAGTGACCCGGCTCGGCCGCACCAGGACCTCGCCGTCGACCATCACCAGGGCGACCGACGGCACATCGCCGTGCCGGAAGGAGTCGAACGCGATCTCCCCCTGGCCACCGAGCGGCACGTCGAGCACGACGAGATCGGCGGGGCACCCGGGCGCGATGACCCCGACGTCGAGCCCGTAGCGCGCGGCAACCGAGCCCGAGGCCAGGCACAGCGCGGTCGCCGGATCCAGGCCCGCGAAGGCCGCGGAATAAGCGAGGGTGCGCAGCATGCCGAGCGGGAGGATGCCGGTGCCGGACGGGCTGTCGGTGCCGAACTGGAGCCGGTCGAGCCGGCCCAGTTCCAGCAGCCGCGTCACGATCCGGGTCAGCGCCCAGGTGTTGCCGGCCTGTACGACTTCGAGCACTGACTCGGTCTCGGCCAGAATCTCCTCGATCTCGTGCAGCGGCCGCGCGGTGGGACCTCCGTTCGCATGGCACACGACGTCGGGGCGCAGTTCGAGAACCATGTCGCTGCCGACGACATGGGAGCCGGGCACCGAGGCGCCGCCCACGTGCATCGGCACGACCCAGCCGCGCGAACGGGCCAGCTCGATCGGCTCGCGGATCCGCTCCGGATCCATGCTGGAACCGAGGCCGACCTCGCCGACGAGGCGGACCCCGGCGGCGGCCATCTCGTCGAAGTCGGCCGGGCCGAGGCCGGGTTCGATCAGCAGGGCTCCGCCGTGCAGCTTCGCGCCCGAGGGCCGCAGTTGCGCCGAGCTGAGCGCCGCCGCGATCGCGATCGCCTTCGCGCCGATCGGCGTGCGCTGTCGGCCCGGCCAATGGGTCTCCCCCGCCGAGATCAGCGTCGTGACGCCGCCGTTGAGATGGGAACCGACCCAGCCGAGCGTGTTCTGCCTCGGAGTGAAGTCGCCGAGCACCGGGTGGGTGTGCGGATCGATGAGTCCCGGAGCGAGCACGGCCCCGTTGACGTCGATCACCCGGTCGACCGCGGTGTCGAGCGTCGAGACTGGGCCCACCTGCTCGATCAGCGTGCCGTCGACGATCAGCGCGTCCGCGTCGAGGAGCGGGGCGGCGGCAAGGCCGGAGACGACGGCCGAGGCACCCCGGATCAGGGTCCGCATACTCAACGCACCCCGTCCGCGCCGACCGCGTCGCCCTCGGCGAGCCCGCCGACCCGCGCGTGCGGTCGGGGACCGTTCGCCGCCGCCAGGGCGACCACGATCTCGTTGGCGCGCGGCGCGTCGCCCACCCGGAACTCGACCGCGTCGAAATGGCTCCGGATCGTCATCGCCTTCTTGTGGTGCAACGGGATGTCGATGGTCGCACCCTGCCCGCCGCGCTTCTTCGCGCTCGGCAGGATGGAGACGCCGCCGGAAACCTCGCGCGTCGGGGCGCCGAACTTGGGGTGCAGGAGTGCGGCGATGTGCTCGAGTTCGCCGTGCTCGCCGACGATCCCGGCCTTGCCATAGGACTCCAGAGGCCCGCCGAGCAGTTCCTGCGCGCGCTCGGTGAACAGCCTGCCGAGCACCGCGCCCGCGTCGGCGAGCACGTCGAGGCTCGCGGAGAAGCGCCCCGCGTACGGATTGATCAGCACGGCGGCCACGACCACGCGGGTGACCGGACTCGCCGCCGGATAGTCGCCGTCGGCGTTCACCTGCTCGATCTGCGCCACCCATTTCCGGACTGGTACGGCAAGGCCTGCTGCCGCCTGCTCGAATATCGACACGTGGACTTCCCTTCGAAGGCGGGTAGCATGCTAGCCTTTCTGACTAGCATGCTACCTGGACGGAGAAGGCGATTGGTACCCCGGACCGCGCTCATCGTGATCGACATGCAGAACATGTACCTCGACCAGGAACGCCGTGACCGCTATGGCTGGCCCGCGATCTACCGCCTGGACGAGACCGTGGCGCAGTGCGCCGCGCTGCTGCGAGCGGCACGCGCCGAGAGCATGCCGATCATCTACACCCGGGCGGTCAGCCGCGCCGACGGGGCGGACACCATGCCGGCGATCGACGCGCTCCGGCGCGCGGTGAACGCCGAGGCCGACCCCGTCGAGGACGAGACGGCGTGGACGTCGGCGATCATGGACGCCGTGGCGCCCGAGCCGGGCGACATCGTCCTCACCAAGCCGCGATGGGACGCCTTCTTCGCGACCGAACTGGAGAACATCCTGCGTCGGCTCGACGTGAACCGGCTGCTCATCGCGGGTCTGCAGACCAATGTGTGCGTCGACTCGACGGCGCGCGCGGCGCTGATGCGCAACTTCGAGGTCGCCGTCTCCGAGGACGCGGTCTCCACCGACGGCAAGCATCTCCACTTCAACGGCCTGAACGCGCTGCGCGTGCTCTACGCCGAGGTCGCCCCCTGGCGGGAACTGCTCGCCGAAGGCGCCGACTGGACTCGGCGCCTCGTGCGACCCGGCTACGGCCGGCACAACGACGCTCTCCCCCACCCCGACGAGCCGACGGAATCGACGGAGCCGAAATGACGACACGGCGGTCGGAAAGGAGACCAGGATGACGACCCGCTCGGTTGTGGTGACCGGCGCGAGCACGGGTATCGGCGCAGCCGCCGTCCGGCTGTTCCGCGCCCGCGGCTGGCAGGTCGTCGCGGTCGCCCGGCGCGAGGAGCGGCTGGCCGCCCTCGCCGAGGAAACCGGCTGCGACTACTTCGCAGCGGACCTGACGGACGCGGCGCAGGTGGACCGGCTCGCCGCCGTCGTCCGCGCCCGAGGCCCGCTGACGACGTTGGTCAACAACGCGGGCGGCGCGCGCGGCCTCGCCTCCGTCGAGCACGGCGACGTGGACGACTGGCGCTGGATGTACGAGATCAACGTGATCGCCACCAAGCAGGCCATCAGCGCCCTGCTGCCCGAACTCCGCGCCCACGCGGCGGAACACGGCCACTCCGACATCCTGACGGTCACCTCGACCGCCGGCCACGTCGCCTACCGCGGCGGCGCGGGCTACAACGCGGCCAAGTTCGCCGAACACGCACTCGTCAACGTACTAAGACAGGAGCTGATCGGCGAACCGATCAGGGTGATCGAGATCGCCCCCGGCCTCGTACAGTCGGAGGAGTTCTCACTCAACCGCTTCGACGGCGACCGCCGCCGCGCCGAAGCCGTCTACGCGGACGTGCCGGGACCGCTCACCCCCGACGACGTGGCCGAGGCGATCGTGCACTCGACCGAGCTGCCGCCACACGTGAACATCGAACTGGTGACCGTCAAGCCGGTCGCGCAGTACAACAGCTTCCTGATCGCCAAG
>NZ_DASZKT010000081.1:0-7282 GCF_035552695.1 Actinospica sp. | reverse complement strand
GGTGCGCAACGCGTGCCGGATGCGGCTTCGGGTGAACGCGCCCGTGCCTGTCGGGGACTACCTCGCGGACCTGCCGTCGGCGGAGCCGGATCCGGCGGAACCGCTGGAGCGCGGCGCGCTGCGGGAGTGGGTCTGGCACGCCGTCAGCGAACTGTCCCCGCCGCTGCGTCTCGTGGTGATGCTGCGGTACTTCACCGCCGTGACGGCCTATCAGGACATCGCGCTGGCCTGCGGAATTCCGGTGGGCACGGTCCGCAGTCGGCTGAGCGAGGCGCGCGGCAGACTGGCGCGCGGTCTGCTGACGAGCGCGGACGCGGCGTACGGCGGCGTATCCGGGGTCGCCGAGCAGCGGTGCCGGGAGGCCGAGGCGTTGATCGGCTCCTTCGATCACGGCCGCATCGCCGACATAGCCGGGCAGCTTTGGCTGCCGACGGTCGAGTTCCGCTGGGCGAGCGGGAAACGCACGAAGGGCTACGACTATCCGCTCCGGGCGCTCGACCGGGACCTGTCCGCCGGGGTGCGCTTCCGGCTGCTGAACGTCGTCGGCGGAAGCGACGCGGCGATCTGGGAGACCGCGCTGATCAACCCGTCCGACGATCCGACGCACTGCCCGCCGGCCGCGCTCTGGGTACTCCAACTGAGTGACGGGCGTGCCGAGCACCTGCGGATCCTGCACCCGTGACCGGGCAAATATGACGCAGATCACAGTTGCGTGATCGAACTCCGGGACGATTTTCCGGATCGTGTGGGCATGACCGGCGATTCGTTTTCCCCCGAGTTGATCGCCCTGCTCGAGACCACCGAGGCCGAGCTACTACGCGTGCGAGGCGGGCGCGCCGTCCGACACCAAGGTGAAGCTCGGCATCGACACCGCGCGGATCGGTTGCGGCGTCGCGCTGTCCATGCGCGAGGACCCGACCAAGTCCTGGAGCAAGGCCCTCGGCTTCGGCGCCACCCAGCCGATCACCGCGGGCCTGATGGACGAGGTTTTCGCGTTCTACCAGGCCGTGGACGCACCGACGGCGATTCTGCAGATCGCCCCCTCGGCGCTGCCGCCTGACTGGCCGTCGATCGAGGCCGGCCTCGGCCTCAGCGGCGGTTCCGAATGGCTCAAGCTGGCCGGGCCGATCGACGGCCTCAAGCCCGAACCCGACAGCCCGACCCGGCTGCGCGTCGAGAAGGTCCGCCCCGAGCACGCCGAGGAGTGGGCCCGCGTCGTGCTGCGCGCCTTCGGGATGCCGGAGGACCTGGTCCCGATGTTCGCTGCATACATCGACAACCCGGCCTTCACGCCCTTCGCGGCCTGGGACGGCGACGAGCTCGTCGCCGGCGGCAACCTGTTCGTCTGCGGGCCGATCGCCTCGCTCAACACCGCCTCGACCCTGCCGAGCCATCAGCGGCTCGGCGCCCAGTCGGCCCTCGTCGCCGCCCGGATCGAGGCCGCCCACCAGGCCGCTGCCGATGGGTGATCGCGGAGACCGGCCGGCCGCAGCCCGGGGTCTCGAACCGCTCGCCGGCGAACCTGGAGCGCGCGGGCCTGCGGCCGGTCTACGCCCGGCGGAACTGGCGCTGGACCAACCCCGCCCTGCGCACGGCCGGCTGATCGCCGACCGACGCCAACAGAACTCACGCGGTTTCAGCTCCCTTCATTCTTTCGGCCGCATTCACCGCGCGTCGCCAGCCGAAACGCCCTAGTTTGGCACTAGTTGTCGGGTGAGATGCCCGTGAGAAACGGATGCCTAAGGTGCTGGAGGAGCGCGCATGTCAGGGAGAGAGAGGCGACCGCGCGGCAGGCGTCGGCTCGTCGTAGCGCTGGCGGGGGCCACCGGCCTCGCGCTGCTGGCAGCGTGCAGCGGGTCGAGCGGCGGCAGCGGTAGCGGGAGTTCGAGCACGTCCATCTCGGGCACCTCGGCCGCGGACAGTTACAACAGCGGCACGCCCAAGCAGGGCGGCTCGCTGACCTGGACCATCGAGAAGACGATGGACAACTGGAACCTGCTGTCCGCGGACGGCAACACCTTCGACTACGGCCAGATCATCAATGGCCTGACCCCGTCCACGTACCTGTTCAACCCGTCGTACGCGGTCACCATGAACACGGACCTGTTGGTCAGCGCCACCGAGACGAGCACCAGCCCGCAGACGGTCGTCTACAAGATCCAGCCGAACGCGGTCTGGTCCGACGGCACGCCGATCAACGCGGACGACTTCGTCTACAACTGGGAGATCCAGAACGGCTCGAACGCCAACATCGCGGCCGCCACCACCACCGGATTCCAGAACATCGAGTCGGTCACCGGCTCGGACAACGGAAAGACCGTCACCACGGTCTACAAGACGCCGTTCTCCGACTGGAAGTCGCTGTTCAGCACCATGTACCCGGCGCACATCGCCAAGCAGCACGGCGACAACCTGGCCTCCTTCAACTGGTTCCAGACGAACCCGCTGCCGGTCTCCGGCGGCCCCTTCGTGGTCTCCAGCGTCTCCTCGGACAAGACCTCGGTGATCCTCAAGGCCAACCCCAAGTACTACGGCAAGAAGCCGTTCCTCGACCAGGTCACCTTCCGCGCCATCACCGACTCCTCGCAGGAGCCGACGGCGCTGCAGAACAAGGAGGTCGACGGCATCTACCCGCAGCCGCAGACCAACCTGGTGACCCAGCTCAAGAGCATGGGCTCGACGATCCGCTACCAGATCGACGCCGGCCTGGGCTACGAGCACATCGACTTCAACCTGAAGAACTCGGCGCTCGGCAACTCGACCTGGGGCAAGACGCTGCGCACCGCGATGTTCACGGCCGTGGACCGCAACGCGATCCTGTCCAAGACCATCAAGCAGTTCCAGTCCTCGGCCGTGCCGCTCAACAGCCGGATGATGGTGCCCGGGCAGAACGGCTTCCAGGACAACGTCACCCAGGCAGGGCTCGGCGAGGGCAACAGTTCGAGTGCCGAGTCGATCCTGACCAAGGCGGGCTTCAAGAACGTCGGCGCCGGCAAGGGCGGGCTCGAGGCCCCGGACGGCACGAAGATCCCGACCTTCCAGATGAAGTACACGGTCGGCAACCAGATCCGGCAGGACACCTGCACGCTGTTCGCGGCGGAGATGGCGAACCTCGGCGTCACGGTGGCCGTCTCGCCGACAGACAACCTCGGCGCCACGCTCGCCCAGTCCGGCAACGGCTACAGCTACGACATCGTGGTCTTCGCCTGGGTCAACACCCCGTTCCCGGCCTCGGCCAACCAGCCGCTGTTCTCCACCGGCGGCGGCGGCAACTACGGCGCCTACTCGAACAAGAACGTCGACGCGTGGCTGGCCGCCGCGACGCAGACCACCGACACAGCCACCCAGGTCGCCGATCTGAACAAGGCCGACGCGCAGATCAGCCAGGACGCGTACACGCTTCCGCTGTACCAGAAGCCGACGCTGATCGCCTTCTATCCGAACCTGGTGAACGTCCGCGACAACGTGACTTCGATGGGCCCGACCTACAACATCGGGCAGTGGGGCCTGAAGTCCTGACGTGGAGACATCTGTCCTGCGGGGCGCGTGCGCGGTCGCAAGCCCCGCGCCCCGCAGGACTGCCATTCCTCCCCTCCCCAGCCGATCCGAGGGCCCGAGGCCACCATGCTCGCTTTCGCCGTACGACGCCTGCTGGTGTCGATCCCGGTCTTCATCGTCTCCACGTTCCTGGTGTTCCTGCTCGTGACCTGGGGCGCGGATCCGCTCGCGCAGCTCAAGGCGAAGAACCCGCCGCCGTCGCAGGCCGTGATCAACGCGATGGCGAACACGCTGTACATCAACCACTCGATCCCGGCGCGCTACGGGCACTGGTTCAGCCAGCTCTTCTTCCACGGGAACTGGGGCCCGTCGATCCAGTCCGGCATCGCGATCGGCCAGCTGCTCGGCACCAGTCTCGAGCTCACCGCCCGGCTCGTCATCCTCGCCATGATCCTGGCCGTCATCCTGGCGATCATCTCCGGCGTGATCAGCGCGACCCGGCAGTACTCGAAGACCGACTACACGATCACGCTGATCGGCTTCCTGTTCCTGTCACTGCCGGTCTTCTGGTTCGCGATCCTGCTCAAGCAGCTGGTCGTGAACATGAACAACAGCCTGAACTGGTACTTCATCTCGACCTACGGCGCGAACACCCCGGGTCTGTCCGGCTGGTCCGCGTTCAGCGACGCGGTCGGGCACCTGATCCTGCCGACGATCGTCCTGGCGATGTCCTCGTACGCGTCCTGGTCGCGCTTCCAGCGGGCGTCGATGCTCGACGTGCTCGGCAGCGACTACATGCGGCTGGCCCGCGCTAAGGGCCTGAGCCGCACGAGGGTGATGGTCAAGCACGGCCTGCGCACGGCGCTGATCCCGCTGACCACGCAGGTCGCCCTCGACACCGCCGCGATCCTCGGCGGCGCGGTGCTCACCGAGAACGTCTTCGGCTGGCAGGGCATGGGCACCATGCTGGTCACCGGGATCAACGCCGGAGACTTCAACACGGTCCTCGCCTGGCTCACCGTCGCGGCGATCATCGTCATCCTGTTCAACCTCATCGCCGACCTGCTCTACGGCGTGCTTGATCCGAGGATCCGCAATGCATGATCTCCCGACCGAGGACAACCAGAGCACCGGCAACATCACGCCGTCCGCCGGTCCCGTCGAGCGCGAATTCACCGTCCAGGCGCGCACCCAGTTCCAGCTGATCTTCCGTCGGTTCCTGCAGCACAAGCTCGCCGTGATCAGCGTGTTCGTGCTGGTCGCCATCGTGCTGCTGGCCTTCGTCGGCGGCGCGCTGTGGCACTACAAGTACACGGACATCACGCCGGACAACTCCGTGCCGCCCTCCGGCACGCACCCCTTCGGCACCGACAACCTCGGCTACGACGAGTTCGCCCGGGTGCTGCGCGGCACACAGCGGTCGCTGGAGATCGCGTTCACCGTGGCGATCCTGGCCACGGTGGTCGGCACGATCTGGGGCGCGATCGCGGGCTTCTACCGCGGGATCGTGGACTCGGTCATGATGCGCATCGTCGACCTCGTGCTCACCATCCCGATCATCGCGGCCGGCGCCCTGCTCGGGCACCACTTCCAGAGCGCCGGCTGGTCGGCCCTCGCCCTGGTCATCGCGGGCCTGTCCTGGCCGGCCGTGTCCCGGATCGTGCGCGGCCAAACGCTCTCGCTGCGCGAGAAGGAGTACGTGGAGGCGGCCCGCGCGCTCGGCGCGAAGGACAGCCGGATCATCTTCCGGCACATCCTGCCGAACGTGATCGGCCAGGTGATCGTCGTCGTCACGATCCTGGTCGCGCTCGCCATCCTGACCGAGTCCGCGCTGTCCTACCTGGGCTTCGGCGTGCAGGCGCCGGACACCTCGCTCGGCACGCTGATCTCCGCCGCGCAGACGGCGCTGCAGGGCGGCCAGTGGTGGCTGTTCTACTTCCCCGGCATCTTCATCATCCTGATCTGCCTGTCCGTCAACTTCATCGGCGACGGCCTGCGGGACGCGTTCGATCCGAGCCAGCAGAGGGTGCGTGCCTGAAATGACGCAGAGCGCGACGGCGACCGACACGGTGCTCTCGGTCCGCGACCTGACGGTGGACTTCCCGACCGGCGACGGCGTGGTGCACGCGGTGCGCGGGGTGTCCTACGAGCTGCGCTCGGGCGAGGTGCTCGGCATCGTCGGCGAGTCCGGCTCCGGAAAGTCGGTCACCTCGATGGCCGTGATGGGGCTGCTGCCGAAGACCGCGCGGATCGCCGGCTCGGTGCGCTTCCGCGACGAGGAGCTGCTCGGCCTGACGGACAAGGAGATGACACGCGTCCGCGGCAGCAAGATCGCGATGATCTTCCAGGACCCGATGACCTCGCTCAACCCCGTCTACAAGATCGGCTACCAGCTCGCCGAGGCCGTGCTCGCGCACAACGACGTGAGCAGGCAGACCGCGCGCAGGCGGGCGGTCGAGCTGCTGGACCTGGTCAACATCCCGCAGCCGGACAAGCGGGTCGACCAGTATCCGCACGAGTTCTCCGGCGGTATGCGGCAGCGCGTGGTGATCGCGATCGCGATGGCCAACGATCCGGACGTGATCATCGCGGACGAGCCGACCACTGCGCTCGACGTGACCGTGCAGGCGCAGGTGCTCGAATCGCTGCGTGCGGCGCAGCGCGAGACCGGCGCCGCGATGGTGCTGATCACGCACGACCTCGGCGTCGTCGCCGGGCAGGCCGACCGGGTCCTGGTGATGTACGCGGGAAAGCCGGTCGAGATCGGCACCGTCGAAGACATCTACTACAACCCGCGGATGCCCTACACGCTCGGCCTGCTCGGCTCGCTGCCCCGGCTGGACAAGCGGGAGCAGGAGCGGCTGACGCCGATTCAGGGCGGGCCGCCGTCGCTGGTCAACCTGCCGCCCGGCTGCCCGTTCACGCCGCGCTGCCCGCTGGCCCAGGAGATCTGCCAGACGCGCGAGCCCGACCTCGAGCCGGTGGACGGCAGCGGATTCACCGCGGCGGGACTGCGGATCCATCTGAGCGCCTGCCACTTCAAGGAGCAGGTCGCCCGGCAGGACCCGGCCGACCTGTTCACGGCCACCGCCACCGACGCGACCCTGCCGGCCGAGTTCGGCGCCGCTCCGGGAGCCGTCGAGATCGTGGACAACAACAACGGGACAGAGGACGAGATCCGATGACGATGCAGGAGGAACGCCCCGCACCCGCCGTCGATCGCGGCGAGCCGATCCTCTCCGTGCGCAATCTGGTGAAGGAGTTCCCGATCCACTCGCGCGGGCTGATCAGGCGAACCGTGGGCGCCGTGCACGCCGTCTCCGGCGTCTCCTTCGACATCCGCCCGGGCCAGACGCTCGGCCTGGTCGGCGAATCGGGTTGCGGCAAGACCACGACCAGCCGGGCGATCCTGCACCTGCAGCCCGCCACCAGTGGCGAGGTGATCTTCCAGGGCCGCGACCTGACGAAGATGCCGAAGGGCGAGCTGCGCCGGATGCGCCGGGACATGCAGCTCGTCTTCCAGGACCCGTACGCGAGCCTGAACCCGCGGATCACCGTGAACGAGATCATCGCGGAACCGCTGAAGATCCACGGCTTGTACGGCGCCAACGGCCAGCAAACCGTCAATGATCTGATGCAGCGCGTCGGCCTGAACCCCGAGCACGGAAATCGTTTCCCGCACGAGTTCTCCGGCGGCCAGCGCCAGCGCATCGGCATCGCCCGGGCACTCGCGCTCAAGCCGAAGGTGCTCGTGCTCGACGAGCCGGTCTCCGCGCTCGACGTC
>NZ_DASZKT010000080.1:0-1559 GCF_035552695.1 Actinospica sp. | reverse complement strand
CGCGTGCTTGGACACACCGTACGGCCCGAGGATTCCCGCGAACACGCCGAAGATCGACGACGTGTTCACCAGGTGCCCGGCGTCCTGCTCGAGGAGCACCGGCATGAACGTCCTGACGCCGTTCATGATGCCTTCCAGGTTCACCCCGAGCACCCAGTCCCACTCGCCTGGCGGGCATTCCCACAGCGGCCCGTGCGGCCCGCCGACCCCCGCGTTGTTGCAGACCACGTGCACCGCGCCGAACGCGGAAAGCGCCGCGTCCCGTAGCGCGTCGACCGCCGCGCGGTCCGAGACGTCGGTGCGGACGGGAAGCACGGACGCGCCCGCTCCGGCGATTTCGGCCGCCGACTTCGCCAGTGCGGGCTCCTCGACGTCGGCCATGACGACGTGCATGCCCTCGGCGGCGAACCGCTCGGAAAGCCCCAGCCCGATGCCGCTTGCCGCCCCGGTGACGACCGCGACCCGGCCGGGGCCGAGCGGACTGGGCGCAGTGAGATGGGGAGAACCGTCGCCTGGCGCGTCGTTGACAGTCATGCCCGGAGCCTAGCCCGCGGCGGGCGACCGGAGAACCTACGGCGTGGGGCCAGTCTGCTGGTTAGTGGGCTGGCCACCATTGAAGTGCATGAGGGCTATGGCCGCGGTCGCAATGGTCAGCCAGCGGGTCAGCGAGTTGCGCGGCAGCAGCGCGAGGGTGACCCAGGCGACCGCCGAGTACCAGGGCAGCTGCCACGGCGAGACGACCATCCACGCGAGCGTGAGCGCGCAGGTGGCGGCCAGAACGGTTGGCACGTCGGGTGAGAGCCGGTTGTACAGGTACCAGGCGAGCAGCAGCACCAGCGGCATCCAGATGAACCCGAACGCGTTGGTCACCGTCGCCTCGGCGTGGTCGCCGTAGTAGTGCTGCACGGTGACCTGGACCAGCCGCCAGATCGTCGGGGAGATGACCAGCTTGGAGTCGGCGAAGGCGAGCCCGAGCGCGCCAAGCCCGTAGGTGAAGATGTACAGGCCGAACGTCGTCACCCCGGCCACCACGGCGGTTCGCGCCAGCCGCGCCCAGGCGCGGTCGTGGATCAGCGGGATCGCGATGGCGACCGCGACGAACGCCGCGGTGATCTTGATGCCGCCCGCGAAGCCGACGAGCAACCCGACGGCCAGGTCATGCCACGGTCGCGTGCAGCGCCGCGACAAGACGACCGCCGCGATGGCGAACAGCGAGAGGAAAGCGTCCAGGTGCCCGCCGATGACCAGTTCAAAGATCAGCAGCGGGTTGGCCACCCACAGCAGGACGGCGCGCACCGGGTTCTCCGCTGTCCGCAGCAGGATGTACCCGGCGGCGAGGAACGAGGCGCCCATCAAGATCATCAGCATCCAGATGGTGAGCCACGGCTTGGGCCCGCCGATCCAGGCCGCGAGCAGGTGCGTCCAGGTCGCCTCCGGCCCGTACACCGAGGGGGTGTTCTGCCATTTGACGCCGACGATCTCCGTGTACGGGTTGAGCCTTCCGCCAGGCAGCCTGAGCGGGGTGAACGTGTACGGGTTCTGGCCGAGCGCGGCGATCC
>NZ_DASZKT010000079.1:0-57268 GCF_035552695.1 Actinospica sp. | reverse complement strand
CAGGTCGAAGGCCGGGGACTCGGAGCGCACCCGGGGCAGCGAGTTGAAGTTGTGCCGCGGCGGCGGGCAGGAGGTCGCCCACTCCAGTGAGCGGCCCCAGCCCCACGGGTCGTCCACGGTGACCCGCTTGCCGGACTTCGCGGTCTTGTACACGTTGTACAGGAACGGGAACATCGACAGCGCCAGCAGGTACGAGCCGATCGTGGAGATCGTGTTCAGCGTGGTCCAGCCGTTGGAGGCCAGGTAGGTCGCGTAGCGGCGCGGCATGCCCTCGGCGCCGAGCCAGTGCTGGACCAGGAACGTGGTGTGGAAGCCGATGAAGGTCGTCCAGAAGTGGACCTTGCCCAATCGTTCGTCGAGCATCTTGCCCGTCCACTTCGGCCACCAGAAGTAGAACCCGGCGAACATCGCGAAGACCACGGTGCCGAACAGCACGTAGTGGAAGTGCGCGACGACGAAGTACGAGTCCTGCACCGCGAAGTCGATCGGCGGCGAGGCCAGCATGACGCCGGTCAGACCACCGAAGAGGAACGTCACCAGGAAGCCGACGGACCACAGCAGCGGGGTGTCGAAGCTCAGCGAGCCGCGCCACATGGTGCCGATCCAGTTGAAGAACTTCACCCCCGTGGGCACCGCGATCAGGTAGGTCATGAACGCGAAGAACGGCAGCATGACCGCGCCGGTGGTGAACATGTGGTGCGCCCACACCGTCACCGAGAGACCGGCGATCGACAGCGTCGCGAAGACCAAGCCGGAGTAGCCGAAGACGGGCTTGCGGCTGAAGACCGGGATGACCTCGGAGATGATGCCGAAGAACGGTAGCGCGACGATGTACACCTCTGGATGGCCGAAGAACCAGAACAGGTGCTGCCACAGGATCGCGCCGCCGTTGGAGGCGTCGAAGATGTGCGCGCCGAGCCGGCGGTCGGCCTCCAGCGCGAACAGCGCGGCGGCCAGCACCGGGAAGGCGAGCAGCACCAGCACCGAGGTCAGCAGGATGTTCCAAGTGAAGATCGGCATCCGGAACATCGTCATGCCGGGCATCCGCATGGTGATGATCGTGGTGATGAAGTTCACCGAGCCGAGGATCGTGCCGAAGCCGGACAGCGCCAGGCCCATGATCCACATGTCTCCGCCGGCGCCGGGCGAGTGCACGGCGTTGGACAGCGGCGAGTAGGCGAACCAGCCGAAGTCGGCCGCGCCCTGCGGGGTCAGGAAGCCGCTGACCGCGATCAGCGAGCCGAACAGGAACAGCCAGTAGGCCACCATGTTCAGCCGCGGGAACGCCACGTCCGGCGAGCCGATCTGCAGCGGCATGATCGCGTTCGCGAAGCCCGCGAACAGCGGGGTCGCGAACATCAGCAGCATGATCGTGCCGTGCATCGTGAAGGCCTGGTTGTACTGCTCCGGCGAGAGCACGCTCAGACCCGGCCGGGCCAGCTGCGTGCGGATCAGCAGCGCGAGCAGACCGCCGAAGCCGAAGAAGACGCACGAGGTGATCAGGTACAGGAAGCCGATGACCTTGTGGTCGGTGGAGGTGATCCACTTGATGAAGGTCTGCCCCGGCTGCCGGGTGCGGTAGGCCGTCACCGAGGGGACGGAGGTGACCGCGGGATCGTTGACGGCCGTCATGACGCGTCGCCTCCCACTGCGTTCTGGCCCTTGACGCTGGTCATCGGCCCGACGACGCAGCGGATTCCGGAGCCCGTGGTGGTCAGGCTGGTGCCGACCAGGGTCGTGTTGGTGCCGCAGCCGGTGGTGAGCGTGCCGTTCTGCTGCGTGGCGATCAGCTGCTGGATGTGCGCCTGGTAGTCGGCCGGGCTGACCACCTTGACGTTGAACAGCATCCGCGAGTGCTCGACGCCGCACAGCTCGGCGCACTCACCGATGTACGTGCCCTCCTTGTCCGGAGTGACCTCGTACATGTTCACGCGGCCCGGCACGACGTCCAGCTTGAACAGGAAGTTCGGGATCCAGAAGGAGTGGATCACGTCCGGGGAGGTCAGGGTGAACTTGACCTCCTCGCCCTCGGGCAGCCACAGCGTCGGCGGCTGACCGGCGGTGCCGATGTCGTACGCGGTGTCCGAGCTGGTCGCGGCGCCGTTTCCGTTGTCCAGCGCGGCGTCGTAGTTGTAGTTGAAGGTCCAGCTCCACTGCCGGCCCACGACATTGATCGAGGTGTACTGCTTGTTGTTGATCTGCAGCAGCGAGGTCTCGTCCTTGGCCGTGAAGTAGAAGATCACGCCGACCATGATCAGCGGAATGGCCGTGTAGAGCAGCTCCAGCGGCAGGTTGTACCGGGTCTGCGGGGGCACCTCGATGCCGTGCCGCTTGCGGCGGTAGGCGAAGCAGCACCAGATGATCAGTCCCCAGACCAGGGCGCCGACCGCGAAGGCGGTGATCCACTGGCCCTGCCACAGGTGCAGGGTGGTGGGGGCTTCCGTGGAGGCCGGTTCGGGCAGGCCGAGCCGGGTGAAGGCGTTGTCGGCGCAGCCCGAGGCGGTAACAAGGACGACGCCGGCCAGCGTCGTGCGGGCGACCAGGCGCCGCTTTCTTGACGCGTCGACGCGCGCCCGCCCCGTGCTCTCACGCGGCGGGAGAGGTCTGCGTTCAGAGCCGTGCTGACTCAACGTACCTTCCCGATCTCTCGCCCCGTTCCGCCGCGCCCGCTTCGTGGGTCGCGCTCGCGGCGGTGCCCGGCTACGCGGGCTGGGGATCACTGATTCAATGCTGCGGCCAAACCCTACTCCAGCCACGCGGACCACCTGCGGGCAGGTACCCCCCTTTCGCGGGAGGGGTCATTGGAGCTCATGCATACGGTCTAATGACTGGCCACAAGGGGCTATTCGGACAAGTTGTCGCCCCATCATCCCGCTGATGATCTATCGTCAGGCGGCGGACACGCGCACTCTCTGGCTAGGCTCGGTCCATGGTCTACTTCGACGCCGCGAGCGGGGAGCCGCTGGACCCGGCGGGCCGCGAGGCGTACCTGGCCGCGCTGGACGAGGGCTGGGCCGGGCCCGACCGGCTCTACCGCGAGGGGCGTCGGGCGCGGATGCTGCTGGACGCGGCCCGGGAGGCGACCGCCGAGGTGCTCGGATGCCGCGCCGACGAGCTGGTTTTCACCGGTTCGGGCACGGCGGCGGTGCATCACGGCGTGCTCGGCCTGGCGAAGGGGCGGGCGCGCGCCGGGCGGAGGCTCGTGCTGAGCGCCGTCGAGCACTCGTCCGTTATACATGCGGGCGAATTGGCCGCCGCGCGCAACGGCGGCGAGCTGGAACTCGCGCCGGTGGATGTGCACGGCCGGGTGCGCCTCGATCTCTTGACCGAATTGTTAGCGCAGCCGGGTCCCGTCGGCTTCCTCGCGGTCCAGTCGGCCAATCACGAGGTCGGCACCCGGCAGCCGCTCACGGAGGTCGCTGCCCTCGCGGCCGAGTACGAAGTGCCGCTACTCGTCGACGCCGCGGTCTCGCTCGGTCGTGAGCCGGTGCCGTCGGGCTGGTCGGTGCTGGCCGGATCCGCGCGCAAGTGGGGCGGCCCGACCGGAGTCGGGGTCCTGGCCGTGCGCAAGGGAAGCCGCTTCGCCGCCGACTGGCCGCAGGACGAGCGGGAGCGGGGCTGGGCCCCCGGCCCGCCGAACGTCCCGGCGATCCTCGCGGCGGCCACGGCCCTGCGGGCGCGCAGCGCGGAGTCGCAGGAGGCGGGACTGAATCATCGGGAGCTGACGACGCTGCTGCGCGCGCGGATCCCCGAACTGGTACCGGATGTAGAGGTCGTCGGCGACCCGGACGACCGTGTCCCGCACATCCTCACGTTCTCCTGTCTCTACGCGTCCGGCGAGGCGCTGCTCCTCGAACTCGACCGCGCCGGATTCTCCGTCTCGTCCGGATCCTCCTGCACGGCCTCGACTCTGACGCCGAGTCACGTCCTGGAGGCGATGGGCGTCCTGTCGCAGGGGAACATCCGCGTGTCGCTGCCCTGGGACGCGCGCGGAGAAGACGTCGAACGCTTCCTCGACGCGCTGCCGGACGCGGTCCGGGCCGCGCGGCCCGAGCCGGAGCTGGGACGAGAGTCGACCCCGGAGCCCGAGCCGGAGCCGGGCGAATCCGCCGACGCGTCCGTCGTCATCGACGCGCTCGGCAAACTCTGTCCGCTGCCCGTCATCGAACTCGGCAAGCGGATCGGCGGCGTACCGGTCGGCGGGGTGCTGCGGGTACTCGCCGACGACCCCGCCGCGCGGCTCGACATCCCCGCCTGGTGCCGGATGACCGGGCAGGATTTCCTCGGGACCGAACCGCTCCGCGGCGCGCCGGACTCGGCGCTCGCGTACCTGGTCAGGCGATTGCGGTGAGGCGCGGAACCCGCAGGCGAGCCGGTGCGTCAGAGAAGAGCCGTGAGCACCAGGGGGCCGGCGGAAGAAGGGCCCACCGAGAAGGGACAGCGATGACGACAGGCAGCACCCGATCGTTGAGGCACCGACGCAGGTTCGGCTCGGCACTGGCCGCGGGCGCGGCCGGCGCGCTGCTGCTGGCGGGGGCGACGGCCTGCGCCTCGACGAGCAAGTCGGTCAGCGTCAGCGCGGGCAGCAGCTCCTCGGGCTCGGCGGCCGTCACCGCGTCGCCGTCCGCTTCAGCGTCCGCGTCGCCCTCCGGCTCGTCGCGAACGACCGCGACGTCCGGCACGGGGCCGGCCACGAGCACCCAGCCCCTGCCGGGCGGCGGCATTCCGGTCACCCCGAACTCCCAGCAGTCGACGGCGCCGGCCGGCACCAAATACTCCGCGTTCCAGAGCGCGGCGCACAGTGCGGACGGACGCACGCTCTACCTGGGCATCGAGTCGCAGGGCGGGGCGTGCGGGCAGTACGACGTCGTGCTGCAGCAATCGAGCGGCAGCGTCGGCGTGGGCCTCGTACACGTACC
This sequence comes from Actinospica sp., assembly GCF_035552695.1. NCBI lineage: Bacteria > Bacillati > Actinomycetota > Actinomycetes > Catenulisporales > Actinospicaceae > Actinospica > Actinospica sp. Next base: position 52,349 of record NZ_DASZKT010000079.1, on the reverse strand, counting down.
CGCAGGCGGCCGCATCTGTCCGATGTATGTCACGCGGATGCTCGTGACGGCCAAGCTCTCCGCGCCGCTGGACGGGCGCCAGGTCATCGACCTGGCGAACGGTCAGCCGATCGCATCGGCCCAGCTTGGTTAGCGATCGGCTAGTCTGGGAACTAGCTGAGAAACCCACAGGAAAGAATCAGCAGGAAACCCGGAACCTTTCACGACATCCGACCGTCTTATCTGGTGTAGTGGTACTCAGCACCGGGACACCGGAGCTCGAGGCGGTGGGCTGAATCCCGAGTCGAGACCAACGGGATTACGAGTTCATCACTTTGAGTGATGGAACGGCTCCAGTCCGGGTACAACTATGGGGTAGGGAAAACATAAGCCTGCGCCCGCGCCGCTCTCCCCCCGGCGACGTGGACGCTGTGGCGGGCCATATACGGAGGGCAGCCACCCGCTGAATTGCCGCGGGTGCTCCGGGTCCGCAGGAGGTAGGGCCTCCGTCGTCGTTTGTGGGTAGCGGCGCCGGAGGCCCTACCGTTTTCCTTGGATCCCACCGAAAGTCCTCCCCCGGCTCTCGCGGGTGCTCGCTGCGCCGCGCACCGCCGCTCCGCCCGCGGACCACCCCGTACACAGCGCGAGGCGCACGCGGCTGCTGCCGCGTGCGCCTCGAAGCGCTGGAACCCTGTGAGCCTAGTTGAAGCTCTCGCCGCAGGCGCAGGAGCCGGTGGCGTTCGGGTTGTCGATGGTGAAGCCCTGCTTCTCGATGGTGTCGACGAAGTCGACGCTGGCGCCGACCAGGTACGGGGCGCTCATCCGGTCGGTGACGACGTGCACGCCGCCGAACTCGGACACCACGTCGCCGTCCAGCGAACGGTCGTCGAAGTACAGCTGGTACCGCAGGCCGGAGCAGCCACCAGGCTGGACCTGGACGCGCAGCGAGAGGTCGTCACGGCCCTCCTGCTCCAGCAGGTTCTTGACCTTGGCCGCGGCCTCAGCCGTGAGGATGATGCCATCGACCTTGGTGCTGCTGATCTCAACCTCTACCGACATCGTGCCAACCCCTATCTCAGTACGGTCCGTCGGGTCGTTGCCCTCTCGGATCAACGTCGCAACGACGGCGTGGTATTCCGAGCATCGGTGCTAGGTGCCAGCCGTCCTTCGCTCTCTATCGTCGCACATCCTCGGACGGGGCGTATATCACACGGCGGCCGTCCCGCTCAGCGGGAATATCCGTAGGGTAGTATGCCTTAACGTCAGTTAGACGATAAAGGCGGTCGGTCCCCGGGGCCGGCCCGAGCAAGGAGCACGAGGACGTGACGACCACCGATCGCAGCCCCCGTCCGGCCCCAAGCTTCGCGGAGCCCGCCGGCACGCCGCTCGCGCTGCTGCTGCTCGGACAGGCGGCCGACCCGCGCAGCGAGCGCGGCGTGGAGTGCCCCGGCGACCTGCCCGCGCCGAGCGACCCGGACCTGGTGGCGCGCGCGCTGGCCGCGAAGCAGGCGCTGGGCGACCGCGTGTTCATCCTCGGCCACCACTACCAGCGCGACGAGGTCGTGCAGTTCGCCGACGTCACCGGCGACTCGTTCAAGCTGGCCAGGGACGCGGCGAACCGCCCGAACGCCGAGTACATCGTGTTCTGCGGCGTGCACTTCATGGCCGAGTCCGCGGACATCCTGACCGGCGACGACCAGCAGGTGCTGCTGCCCGACCTGGCCGCCGGCTGTTCGATGGCCGACATGGCCACGGCCGAGCAGGTCGAGCAGGCGTGGGACGTGCTGGCGGACCTGGGCATCGCCGACCGGGTCATCCCGGTCTCGTACATGAACTCCTCGGCCGACATCAAGGCGTTCACCGGCAAGCACGGCGGCACGATCTGCACCTCGTCCAACGCCGAGCGCGCGCTGACCTGGGCCTTCGAGCAGGGCGAGCAGGTGCTGTTCCTGCCCGACCAGCACCTCGGCCGCAATACGGCCGTCCGTCAGCTGGGCCTGAGCCTGGACGACTGCGTGCTCTACAACCCCCACAGGCCGATGGGCGGACTGACCGCGGATCAGCTTCGCGACGCGAAGATGATCCTCTGGCGCGGCCACTGCTCCGTGCACGGCCGGTTCACCGAGGAGTGCGTGGACGAGGTCCGCGAGCGCGTCCCGGGCGTGAACGTGCTGGTGCACCCGGAATGCCGGCACGAGGTCGTGGAGAAGGCCGACTACGTGGGCTCGACGGAGTACATCATCAAGACCATCGAGGCGGCCGAGCCCGGCACGAAGTGGGCGCTGGGCACGGAACTGAACCTGGTGCGCCGGCTCGCGAACGCGCACCCGGACAAGCAGATCGTCTTCCTGGACAAGTCGGTCTGCTACTGCTCGACGATGAACCGGATCGACCTGCCGCACCTGGTCTGGACGCTCGAGTCGCTGGTCGCGGGCAAGCCGGTCAACCGGATCACCGTCGCCCCGGACACCGCCGCGCTGGCCCAGGCCGCACTGGAGCAGATGCTCGCGCTGCCGTAGATCGGCCGCGGCCCAGCCCCGGCTCAGGAGTCTCAGTAGTCGAGGTCCACCTGGATCGGCAGGTGCGTCTGCCCCTTGGCGATCGCGGGCAGCACCACCGAGCGCAGCGGCTTGAGCCCGTGGGTGAGCACGTCGTCGAGCCGGACGACCGGGAACTCCGCCGGCCAGGTGAAGCCGAAGCCGCTCCCCGCCGCCTGCTGCGCGCTGGTCAGCGCGTCGGCCCCGGTCAGCTGGGAGAACTGCCGGTCGGTCGCGGCCACGTTGACGTCTCCGATGACCGCTATCCGGGCCGAGTGGTCCGCCCCGACCAACTGGGCGAACTTGGTCAGCGCCTGGTCGCGGACCTTGGCGAAGCCCTGGTCGCCCAGCACCGGCTGCGGCAGGTGCACGAGGTAGACGGTGAGCGCGCCCTCGGGTGTCTTCAGCGTGGCCTTGAGCGCGCCGATGATCGGCGCGCCGGACGCGGAGGCGGCCAGCCCGGCGTCCTGCGCACCCAGCGCGAGCGACTGTGCGGTCTGCGTCGTGCCGAGCGCGATCGGCTGCGCGTTCACGATCTGGTAGGCGCTCCAGAGCCCGAACTCGTACTCGGCGGTGTGGTTTCTGTACGCGGAGTTGAGCGCGTTGACGGCGTTCGACTCGGAGACCGAGGGGTACATGTCCTCGAGCGCCACGATGTCGGCGTGCTGGGCGATGGCCATCGTCCCGGAGGCCGTGGCCTCCTGCGCGTCGCCGTTCACGTCCTCGCTGAAGATCCGCAGCTGAGCGGTGGCGGAGCTGCCGCGCGGCAGCATCGTGGGCCCGTAGAGCGCGGTCCAGACGAGCGCCGCGGCCAGGGTGACGACTATCGCCCGCTTGGTGTGCACGATCGCCGCGATGACGAACAGCAGGAGTATCGGCAGGCCGGTCCACGGCAGCCACGTCTCCAGCAGCGACCCGATCCCGCCCGCGTCGGGCAGGAAGCGGTGCAGCACCAGGAAGATGACGGCCAGACAGGCGAGCACGATGACGCCGTTCGACGTCTGACGCCGCATCCGGGAGCGGTGCGAACGGACCGAGCGGAGCGTCCGCGGCGCGGGATCCGGCTGAGTCTCCGCGCCCGACGCGGGTTCGAACTCTTCGATCCCCGGAGCGGGTTCCACCATGGGCGGGGCCGGCGGAACGGCGCCGAATTCGGCGGCCGGAGACGGCTGCGCCCTCGGTTCCGTCGAGCTTTCCTCGGCCCGCTGCGCGGGAATCCCGAACTCCGGCCAGACTCGCAGATCGGGCACGTCGCTACCCGTCTGCTCGTCACCTTCGGCACCGGTCACCGGCCCAGCCACCATCGCTCGTATTCCTCCACGGTCCCGCACAACCGCGCAGCGGTGCCCAGGTCAGGGCGCCTCGACGGGGACCGAGCCTAGCGGTATGGACCGCCCGGCTGGCAAGTCGGAAGCCGAATCGTGGCAGAGGTGTGACGTGTGTGGTCGTGGTCTGAGTCGGAACTGAAGAGACCGCTACAGGCCGGGCGCGCCCCAGACCGGGAACCAGCGGGACAAATCCTTCTCAAGCCGCAGGTCGTTGCCCAGTTGGGACTTGATCTGCAGCTCCAGCGTGTTGTCCCGCTGCGGCTCGGTCAGCGGCGCGAAGGGGTAGAAGGTCCCCTGCTTGTAGAGGTAGATCAGCGCCAGCTTCCGGCCGCGGTCGTCCTGGAAACTCACCAGGGTGCACAGCAGGTAGGGGCCGAAGAGGTTGTCCTGCAGGGCCGAGTTGACCGCGTGCAGGTCGTTGACCAGGCTCGTCATATCGTCCTGCGCCCGCTGGCAGAGCAGCCAGGTGTAGCCGTACTTGTCCTTGCTCACCTGGACCTCGGGCCCGTCGATGCCCTCGAGCAGCTCCTCGACGTCCGACTCGACCTGGCTGAACGCCACGCCCTCGGCCTTGCGGTAGCACACCGAGCCGTAGCCGGTCGGCCGGAAGGTGCCGTTCACCTCGAGCGTCAGCGCCGCGGAGGGCAGCCCGAAGAGCTGGTCGAGGTTCGGCTGCACCGGCTTGCTGCGGCCGAGAAGCGTGTCGAGAAGACCCATGGCCCCACCCTATCCAGTCGTGACGTTCCGCTGAAGCCGTTCCCCACCAGGGGCTCGGCGGCCGGGGCTCAGCGGCTGATCTGGTTCGAACCGAGCTGGTCCGAGATCTTGATCAGCTGCTCGACGCGCTTCTCCGTGCTCGGGTGCGTGGCCAGCAGCGCCATCAGCGACTCCTTGCTGGCCAGCGCCGGGGCGAAGTAGAAGGCGTTGTAGGGCTCGGCGGCGCGCAGGTCCTGCTGCGGGATCTTGGCCATGTCGCCGGTGATCTTCTGCAGCGCGGAGGCCAGCGCCATCGGATTGCCCGTCAGATGCGCGCCGGCCCGGTCCGCGGCGAGCTCGCGGTAGCGGGAGAGCGCCCGGACGAGCAGGAAGGAGATCGCGTAGGTGACGATCGAGACCAGCATGATGACCAGCTGGGCCATCGCCGCGTTGCCGTCCCGGTCGTTGCGCCGGTCTCCGCCGAGGCCGAACCAGAAGGCCATCCGCGCGACCATGCCGGCCAGGATGCCGAGGAACGAGGCGATGGTGATCACCAGCACGTCGCGGTGCGCCACGTGCGAGAGCTCGTGCGCCAGGACGCCCTCGACCTCCTCCTTGGTGAGGTTCGAGTTGCGCATCAGGCCGGTGGTCACGCAGATCACCGCGTTGTTCGGGTTGCGGCCGGTGGCGAAGGCGTTGGGCACCGGGGTGTCGGAGATGGCCACGCGCGGCTTCGGCATGTTCGCCATCGCGCACAGCCGGTCGACGATCGCGTGCAGCTCGGGCGCCTGCTCCGGGCTGACCTCGCGGGCGCCCATGGCGAAGGTGGCGATCTTGTCCGAGAAGAAGAACTGGGCGCCGAGGATCAGCGCGGCGATGATCAGCACGATCGGCAGGCTCTGCGTCGGAACGAAGGCGATGAGCGCCGCGATGAACGCCACCGCGAGCAAGCCGATGAGGAACATCACGAGCACCATCCGGGAGGTGAGCCCCCGGTCCGGAGCAAACCTCGTCTTGGTGGCCACTGCTTCCGCCCTTTCCCGCGTTCACGTCGCCGCATTCCGGCGAATCTGTCCGTTCCAACGAATCTGATGTGGGGACGGTTCCCCCGGCGGCGCCGCGTCCGCCTGAAGAAGCGCCAAGAATCCGCCCACGTTGTACCCCGCCCGGCCGAACGCGAACGTCCCCCCGCGCGAAGTGCGGGGGGACGTTCGCTGAAGGGAACGGCCGAAGCGAGAAGCAGGGTCGAGCTCAGCCCGGGATCAGCCCGTCGGAGGAGAGCAGGTCGCGCACCTCGTCCAGGCTGGAATGGGCACTCGGCAGAATGAAGTCGCTCGGCTTGATCTCCTCGACCGGGAGGGGAGAGCCGAGCTCCCGCACCTTGCCGAGCAGAGCCTCCATCGCCTCGTCGAACGGACCCGGCACCCCGGCCTCGACGGCCGACATGAGCGCGTTGTCCAGCTCGTTGAGCTCGTCGAGCGCTTCCTTCTGCAACACCAGCTGACCCTCGCCCAGGATCCGCACGATCATGCCGCGCCACCGTCCTTGAGGACGTCGGCGTCGCTGATCTCGTCGGTCTTGTTGGCATACGAGGTGCTGGAGCCGGACTCCAGCGCCTTGTTGCCACTCGAACCGCCGGACAGTTCCAGCTTCATCTTGGCCAGCTGGTCGTCCACCGCGCCGCCGGACGAGAGGGCCTCGAGCTGGCGGGTGATGTCGTCCTTGGCCAGCCCGGTCGGGTCGTCCAGGGCACCGGAGGCCACCAGCTCGTCCACCGCGGACGCGCGGGCCTGCAGTTGCGCGGTCTTGTCCTGGGCGCGCTGGATCGCCATCCCGACGTCGCCCATCTCCTCGGAGATGCCGGAGAACGCCTCGCCGATCTGCGCCTGGGCCTGAGCCGCGGTGTAGGTCGCCTTGATGGTCTCCTTCTGCGTCCGGAAGGCCTCCACCTTGGCCTCGAGGGCCTTGGACTGCCGGACCAGGTTCTCCTCCTGGCCCTGCAGCGACTCGTACTGCGCGTTCAGGTCGCCGATCTGCGCCGAGATGTTCGCGCGCCGGGTCAGGGCCTCGCGGGCGAGGTCCTCGCGGCCCAGTTCCAGCGCCTTGCGGGCCTGGCCCTCGAGCTTGTCGCCCTCCTGCTGGAGCTTCTTCATCTGCAGCTCGACGCGCTTGCGGGACGTCGCGACGTCGGCGACACCGCGCCGTACCTTCTGCAGCAGCTCCATCTGCTTCTGGTACGAGTAGTCGAGCGTCTCGCGCGGGTCCTCGTACTTGTCCAGCGCCTTATTGGCCTTGGACTTGAAGATCAAGGACATCCGCTTCATTACTCCGTCGGCCATCAGCCCTCCAGCTCCCCCTTCGATAAAGGTGCGCTCTAGCTCACGTTGAGACTGGTATGCACCCACGATATTCCCTCGCGGGCTTACAGGGCCATCGCGGCGGGTTATGTACCCGGGCCCGGAGCGTTTACGCTTCCATACGTGTTCCGACGCAACTCCTCCAAGCAGGTGGCCGACGCCACCCCGGCCGACGCGGTTCCGGCCGAGCCCGTGATGAACGGCACGTCCACCAAGGGACGTCCCACGCCCACCCGCAAGGAGGCCGAGGCGGCGCGCAAGTTTCGCCTGGGTGCCCTGCCGGCCGACCCGAAGGAGCGGCGCCGGGCGGAGCGCAGCGCCAACCGCTCCTCGTACGACCGCTCGCGGCAGGCGCTGCGCGCGGGCGACGAGCGGCACTACCCGGTCCGCGACCAGGGGCCGGCGAAGGCCTTCGTGCGCGACTACGTGGACGGCCGGATCCGGCTGCTCGAGATGCTGATGCCGCTGGTCATCCTGTGCTGGGCCACCCTGCTGATGCGCAACACCTCGATCTACATCTACAGCTCCTTCGTGATGGAGATCGTGGTCGTCCTCGGCATCGGGCTCGGCGTGCTGCTCGGGCAGCGGGTGAAGCGGCAGGTGGCGGCCACGTTCGGCCCGGACGAGGTGCGCGGCACCGGCTTCTACGCCTTCTCCCGCGCGGTCATGCCGCGCTTCCTGCGCCAGCCCAAGCCGCGGGTGACGATGCGGGGCGAGCCGAAGGTCCGCTGAGCGGCTGGGCAGGCGATCCGGCAGGCGGATCCGGTAAGCCCCGGGCATACAGTGTGCCCATGGAGTTCCGACACCTCGGCCGTAGCGGCCTGATGATCAGCGAAATCGCCTACGGAAACTGGATCACCCACGGTTCCCAGGTCGAAGCGGAGACCGCGCACGCCTGCGTGCGCGCGGCGCTCGACGCCGGGATCACCACCTTCGACACGGCCGACGTGTACGCCGGCACCAAGGCCGAGAGCGTGCTCGGCGACGCCCTGAAGGGCGAGCGGCGCGCCGGCCTGGAGATCTTCACGAAGGTCTACTGGCCGACCGGCCCGGGCCGCAACGACCGCGGCCTTTCCCGCAAGCACATCCTGGAGTCGATCGACGGCTCGCTGCGCCGGCTGCGGACCGACTACGTGGACCTCTACCAGGCGCACCGGTACGACCATTCGACGCCGCTCGAGGAGACGATGCTGGCCTTCGCCGACGTGGTGCGGCAGGGCAAGGCGCTGTACATCGGCGTGTCGGAGTGGCGGGCCGAGGAGATCCGCGCGGCGGCCGGTCTGGCCAAGGAGCTGCACGTGCCGCTGATCTCCAGCCAGCCGCAGTACAACCTGCTCTGGCGGGTGATCGAGGCCGAGGTGGTGCCGACCTGCGAGGAACTGGGGCTGAGCCAGATCGTCTGGTCGCCGATCGCGCAGGGCGTGCTGACCGGCAAGTACAAGCCGGGCCGGCCGGCGCCGGCCGGTTCCCGGGCGACGGACGAGAACGGCGGCGCGTTCATCAAGCGGATGCTGACCGACGAGGTGCTGACCCGGGTCGAGCGGCTGGTGCCGCTGGCCGAGGAGTCCGGGCTGACGCTCGCTCAGCTGGCCGTCGCCTGGACGCTGCAGAACCGGAACGTGGCCGCCGCGATCATCGGGGCCTCGCGTCCCGAGCAGGTGGCGGAGAACGTCAAGGCCGTGGGCGTGAAGCTGGACGCGGGCCTGCTCAAGCGGATCGACGAGATCCTCGACCCGGTCGTCGAGCGCGACCCGGCGAAGACGGTCTCCCCGGCCGCGCGGCCGTAGCCGGGCATTGCCAGGCCTCCGCCTCGGCGGAGGCCTGCGGGCGGGACGCGGGCTAGGCCGGCAGGTCCTCGTGCAGCGACATCGGCCCGTACACGACCTCGCCGTCCTCGAGCAGTCTGACCTGGTCCACCTCGGCGGCGAGCAGCGCGGGCCAGCTCTCGCCGATCCAGGACTCCGCGTCGCCCTGGTTCGGGAAGGCGGCGCGCTCGCCCTCCACGGCGACGATCGGCTCGACCTGTTCGCCCGCTGTGTTCTCGTAACGCCACGTGAATGCCATGCGGCAAGACTACCCAGGAGCTAACAGTGGACACCCGGCAGGCCGCGCGTCGCACGCTGATCCTCGGCGGGGCGCGCTCGGGCAAGTCGACCTTCGCGGAGCGGATGCTGGCCGAGACCGCGGATCAGCGCACGGTCACCTACGCGGCCACGGCGCCGCGCTATCCGGGTGATCCGGAGTGGGCGGAACGGATCGCGCGGCATCAGGCGCAGCGGCCCGGCGGCTGGCGGACCGTGGAGACCGGCGACGAGCCCGCCGCGCTCGCCGAGCTGTTCCGCTCGGCCGAGGGGCCGGTGCTCGCCGACTGTCTGACGCTGTGGCTGACCTCCGCGATGGACACGGTCTCCGCGTGGGACGAGGGGATCTGGGCGTCCGGCAGCGCGCCGCGCGAGCTCGGCGAGCTGACGCGGGGTCTGATCGCCGCGTACGAGTCGTGTCCCGGACCGGTCGTGGCCGTCTCGAACGAGCTCGGCTTCGGCCTGGTCCCGCCGGATCCCGGCACCCGCCGCTTCCGGGACGAGCTCGGGCGGCTCAACCAGGCCTTCGCGGCCGCGGCCGACGCCGTCTGGCTCGTCGTCGCGGGCCTGCCGCTGCGGCTAAAGTGAGCGCCACGATGGATAAGACAGACCTGGAGAAGCTCTCCGAGAACGTGCTGCGCCCGGCCGACGCGAAGAAGGCCGAGGCCGTCGAGCGCTGGACGCGGGGGCTCGCGCTGCAGCCGGCGTCCTTCGGCACGCTGGAGAAGGTGGCGTGCTGGCTGGCCGCGGTGCAGGACCAGTGCCCGCCGCGGCCGATCGAGCGGCCGCGTCTGGTGCTGTTCGCGGGCGACCACGGGATCGCGGCCGTCGAGACGCACGGACACCGGGTCACCGCGCAGCCGCCGGGCACGACCGCGGCGCTGGTCCGGCTGTACGCACAGGGCGGCGGTCCGGCGAGCGTGCTCGCGCGGTCGAACGAGGTCGGGGTGCGGCTGCTGGACGTGTCCGTGGACTGCGATGTCGCGGAGCTGACCGAGGCGGGTGTGCCCGCGGAGGTGACCGCCGGACGGGTGCGGCAGGGGACGGGCCGGATCGACGTGGACCGCGCGTGCACCCGGGAAGAAGCCGAGGCGGCGTTCGCGCTCGGCCGGGGACTCGCGGACGCGGAGATCGACGCGGGCGCCGACCTGCTGATCCCCGCGCTGCTCGGCGCCGGGCACTCGACCCCCGCGGCGGTGCTGGTCGCGGCGCTGACCGGGTCGGACGCGGCAGCGGTCACCGGACGCGGCAGCGGCATCGACGACCCGGGCTGGACGGTCAAGTGCGCGGCGGTGCGCGACGCGCTGCGGCTGGCCCGGCCGGTGCTCGCGGACCAGCTGGAGCTGCTGGCCGTCAGCGCGGGCCCGGACTTCGCGGCCTGCGTCGGCTTCATCCTGCAGGCGGCCGCGCGGCGTACCCCGCTGCTGCTGGACGGAATCGGCGCGACGGCGTGCGCGCTGCTGGCCCAGCGGATCGCGTTCCGTACCCCGGAGTGGTGCCTGGCCGCGCAGCTCTCGCCGGAGCCCGCGCACCGCAAGGCGCTGGACCGGCTGAGCCTGGAGCCCTTGCTGGACTTCAAGGTGCGGGCCGGTGCGGGCAGCGGGGCGCTGCTCGCGCTGCCGCTGGTGCGCGCGGCGGTGAGCGTGCTCGCGGAGACGCCGTCGTACGCCGATGCCGGACTGCCCGAGCCGACGGTACGCAGCGCGCTCTAGATGGGCTCCTGGCTCTCCGGTCTGCGACTGTCGATCGGCACGCTCAGCATCCTGCGGGTGCGCGTCGACGCCGCGGACCGGAACACCGCCGGACGCGCGATGGCCTGCGCCCCCTTGGTGGGCGCGGGAATCGGCGTCGTCGCGGCGGCCGTCGGCTGGGCTGCGCGAGCGTATACGGACTCGACGTTCCTCGCGGCGGTCGCGGCCATAGCGACGTACGCCGGCGCAACGCGCGCCCTGCATCTCGACGGCCTGGCAGACGTGGCCGACGGCCTAGGCTCGGCCAAGCCGCGCGAGCAAGCGCTCGAGATCATGAAGCGGTCTGACATCGGCCCGTTCGGCGTCGTGACGCTGCTTCTGGTGCTGGCTCTGCAGATCGCGGCCATCACCTCGGCGTACGCGCACCATCGCGGCGGCCTCGCCATCATCGTGGCTGCGATATCGGGACGTCTCGCAGTCACTCTGGCCTGCACCCCGCGCGTGCCGAGCGCCCGCCCCGACGGCCTCGGCGCCTGGGTCGCGGGCTCCGTCCCGATCCGCGGCGCAGCTCTTGTCTCCGCCGCGTGCATCGCCGCCTGCTTCGGCCTCGGCTACATCCGCGGCCTAGGCGACGCGCTCCTCGCAGCCGCCGCGTGCGCCATCGGCGTGGCCGGCGCGATACTCCTGCTGCGCCGCTGCGTCACCCGCTTCGGCGGCATCACCGGCGACGTCCTCGGCGCCCTCGTCGAGACCGCCGCCGCAGCCGCGCTGCTGGTGATGGCAGTGCGCTAACCCGTGACCCGTAAGCCTCCCGCGACCCGTAAGCCTTGAGCTATGAGCCGCCGCTAGCCGGCGAGCGCCCTCTCCTGCGCTTCGAGCAGCGCATCGCCGTGCGCCCCGACCCAGCGCCCAAGCTCCCGCAGCGGCCCTTCGACCAAGCTCACGCCCAATGCGGTCAGCCGGTATTCAACGCGCGGCGGCGCACTCCGATAGCTCTCGCGCTCAATCAATCCGTTGGCAAGCAAGCGGCGCAGTGTCTCAGAGAGCATCTTGTCGCTGATTCCTCCGCCGAGCCGCAGCAACTCGCCGCGCCGAAGCGGCCCCTCGCTCAGCCCGGCGAGCACGACGGGGTCCCAGGTGTGGGTGAACAGTTCGGTCACGGCGCGGAGGCGGCAGTCCACCAGGACTCTCTCGCATTGGTCTTGGGGCACCCTTCGCATGGTAGTCGCCCGTTTCCGACCGATCGGTGCGTCTCGGCTCTCGTACCGTGGCGATGTCACATCATCACACGACAGGGAGCTGAGATGCGTATCGGAATCCTCGGGACCGGAACCCTGGCCGTCGGCCTCGGTACGGCCTGGACCCGCGCCGGTCACGACATACTGGTCGGCGGCCGCTCGCCGGAGAACGCCAAGGCCGCCGCCGAACGAATCGGATCAACCGCACGAGCCGTATCGCCGCGCGAAGCCGTCGACGAGCGCGACGCGGTGCTGCTCGCCGTCGCCTGGGAAGGCCTGGCCGACATCCTGCACGCGGCCGGCGCCGGAGACGGCTCACTGGCCGGAATCCCCGTGCTCGACCCCACCAACGCCGTCGAGCACGGCGTCGGCACGCTGCTCACCACCGACGGCCGAGCGATCGCCGAACACGTCGCCGACTGGGCCCCCGGCGCCCACGTCGTCAAGGCGTTCCACCTCTTCCCGGCCGCCCAGTGGACCGAATCCCGCGAGCCCGTGACAGTCGCCATGGCCGGCGACGACCCGCACGCCCTCGAGGTCGCCGCCCACCTCGCCCGCGACGCGGGCGCCCACCCCGCCGTCATCGGCCCCCTCCACCGTGCCCGCCAACTCGAAGAGGTAGCCGGCTTCGTCATCGCCCTCGCCTTCGCCGGCCAAGACCCCAACGCCGCCATCCCCCACGTCCCGGCCGCGGCGGCTACCTCGTAGACACCTTCACGAACGGGGGCTTGACCACGGTGAAGGCGGCGCGGCGGCCGCGGACGTCGAGGTAGACGACGTCGCCCTCGGAGGTGGTGGGCGGGAGCAGGGCTAGGGCGATGCCGAGCTTCAGGGTCGGGGAGAAGGTGCCGCTGGTGACCTCGCCGATGACGTCGTCGGCGACGGACGCGTCGTTGGCCGCGTGCACCGCCATGTGGGGGCGGGGGATGGCGCGGTCGACCTGCTTGAGGCCCCAGAGGATCCGGCGCGGGCCTTCCGTCCTCTCCTTGACGAGCGGCTCGCGGCCCCAGAACTCGTCCTTCTTCCAGCCGACGGCCCAGCCGGCGCGCGCTTGGACGGGGGTGATGTCGAGCGAGAGGTCGTTGCCGTGCAGGGGGTAGCCCATCTCGGTGCGCAGCGTGTCGCGGGCGCCGAGTCCGCACGGCTTGATCTCGAAGGGCTCGCCGGCGCGGAGGATCGCCTGCCACAGGGCGTCGGCGTCGTCCCAGCGGCAGACGAGTTCGTAGCCGTGCTCGCCGGTGTAGCCGGTGCGGCAGACGGTGAGGGGGCGGCCGTCCCAGGTCGCGTTGGCGAAGGCCATGTAGTCGAAATCGGTGGGCAGGCCGAGGGTCTTGATCAGCGACTCGGATTCCGGGCCCTGGACCGCGAGCACGGCGAAGTCCTTGTGCTGGTTGGTGACCGTGATGCCCGCGGGCGCGGCGGCGGTGAGCCTGCGCACGACCTCGGTGGTGTTGGCGGCGTTCGGGATGAGGAAGACCTCGTCCTCCGACTTCACGTACGCGATCAGGTCGTCCACCACGCCCCCGGTGGCCTCGTCGCAGCAGAGCGTGTACTGCGCCTTGCCGGGGCCGATGCGGCGCAGGTCGTTGGCCAGCACGCGGTTGACGAAGTCGAAGGCGCCGGGGCCGGCGACGGTCGCCTTGCCCAGGTGGCTGACGTCGAACACGCCGACCCGCTCGCGCACCGCGGCGTGCTCGCCCACGGTGCCGGAGTACTCGATCGGCATCTCCCAGCCGCCGAAGTCGGCCAGCTTCGCACCGAGGGCGAGGTGGCGGGCGTGCAGGGGGGAGGTCAACAGGGACGGCGTTGTCATGCCCACGACGATATCGCGACTGTGACGGGGCCCGGTTACGATGCCGGAGTCCGGCGGACCTTGATCCGCCCTCAGTCCCACTCTCTCGAACCAGCAGGGGTATCCAGGTGACCACGATCTCCATCCAGTCCGGCCCGGTGGCCGACGCGGCGGCCGACGCCCTGATCGTCGGCGTTTACAAGGACGGCACGGGGATCGCGCTCTCCCCCGGCGCCGCCGCGGTGGACGAGGCGCTCGGCGGCACGCTCGCGGAGACCCTCTCGACCCTCGGCGCGACCGGCGCGGCCGAGGAGACCACCCGGGTGGCGAGCGGCGGAAAGCTGGCCGCGCCGCTGATCCTGGTCGTCGGGCTGGGTGACGCGGGCGACGGCGAGGTCGTCGGCGCGAGCGGGCTGGAGGACCTGCGCAAGGCGGTCGGCGCGGCGGTGCGTGCGCTGGCCGGCAAGGCGAAGGCGGCGATCGCGCTCGCCGACTCGGGCGCCGAGGTGCTGGCGGCCACGGCGGAGGGCGCGGCGTACGGCGCGTACACCTACGACGGTCTGAAGACCGGGGACGCGGCCGACCGCAAGGCGCCCGTCGGCGAGATCGTGCTCGTCACCACAACCGCCCCGGACGACGACGCGCGCGCCGCGGCCGCGCGGGCCCAGGTGCTCGGCGAGGCCGTGAACGCGACCCGCGACCTGATCAACACGCCGCCGTCGCACCTGTTTCCGAAGGCATTCGCCGAGGCCGTCGAGGACGCGGTGCGCAACGCGGGCGTCGGCTCGCTGAGCATCGAAGTGCTCGACGACGTGCAGCTGCGCGAGGGCGGCTACGGCGGCCTGACCGGTGTCGGCCAGGGCTCGACCCGCGGCCCGCGCCTGGTCAAGCTGAGCTATACGCACCCGGAGGCGCAGCGGAAGCTGGCCTTCGTCGGCAAGGGCATCACCTTCGACACCGGCGGCATCTCGCTCAAGCCCGCCAACGCGATGGAGACCATGAAGTCCGACATGTCCGGTGCGGCGGCCGTGCTGCACGCGGCGCTGGCCGTGGCCCGGCTCGGCCTGCCGGTGAACGTCACCGCGTGGGCGGCGCTGGCCGAGAACATGCCGGGCGGCAACGCGATCCGCCCCTCGGACGTGCTGACCATGTTCGGCGGCAAGACCGTCGAGGTGCTCAACACCGACGCCGAGGGACGCCTGGTGCTGGCCGACGCGATCGTGGCCGCGAGCGCCGAGCAGCCGGACGCGATCGTCGACGTGGCCACGCTGACCGGTGCTCAGGTGCTGGCGCTGGGCCACCGGACGGCCGCCGTGATGGCGAACGACGAGGAGTTCCGGGTGCAGGTCGAGTCCGCGGCCGAGCGCGCCGGCGAGGACTTCTGGCCGATGCCGCTGCCCGCGCACCTGCGCAAGACCATGGACACCCAGGTGGCCGACATCGCCAACATCGGCGACCGGATGGGCGGCATGCTCGTGGCCGGGCTGTTCCTGCAGGAGTTCGTCGGCGAGCGCGCCGAGGGCGGGCAGATCGCCTGGGCGCACCTGGACATCGCGGGCCCGGCCTTCAACGAGTCGGGCCCGTACGGCTACGTACCGAAGGGCGCGGTCGGATTCGCGGTGCGCACCTTGGTGCAGCTTGCCGACGACGCGGCCAACGGTTTGTACTGACGGCTCAGGACAGCGGGGCGCGGTTACCGCCACCGCGCCCCTGTCCGCATTCCGGTCGCCGTCGTCTGCGGAATCAGGGCTCGCGGCGGGCCCTCGCCTCGGCCGCCAGCCGCGAGTTCCAGTCCCGCATCCGCTGCGGGTAGCCGACGACGGCCGCGTCGTAGGCGGGAATGCCCAGCCTGTGCGCCAGTTGGTGGGCCGCCTGCGGGCCGGGGACACGCCGACGGGTCCACTCCCCGCTGGCCGCGACCAGCACGATTGTGGTATCTGTCACAGCCGTGCGCGGCTCGACGAATGCCTCCACCCCGGTGCGTGTCCGGGCGAAGCGGGTAAGGTGCTCCTCCCCGTCCCGGTACACACGGCCGTCCACGCGGCCCTCACCTGCGCGGGCGCCGCGGCGGCGGAAGACGGCCACGCTCATCACTCCCTCGACTCCACGATCCGGCACCCCGGCCCCCCGACCGGATTGCGGACAGGCCTGTTCGCTGCGTCGACACGCGCGTGCGCGGGTCCCCGCCGGTCCCGCGTGGCGGTCCGCGCCCGGCGAGGCGACCGGGTCGGAAAGCGGATTAAGCTTCCCATTGACAACTCGCGCCGGGCGCCGATGCCAGCCAGTGTGCCAGCATTCGGTCTCCCATGGTGGCGGGTCTGGACAAGGTCAGGACGCGCATACGGCAGGACAGGGATCCGCCGGGCTGCGCGGAAAACGGCGTGAACACGCGAGGAGACGGACAAGTGGCTGAGGCCGGGAACGTATTCGACGTAGTGATCCTCGGGGGCGGTTCCGGCGGTTACGCCTGCGCATTCCGCGCCGCCGACCTCGGACTGAACGTCGCGCTGATCGAGAAGGCCGAGGTGGGCGGGACCTGCCTGCACCGCGGCTGCATCCCCACCAAGGCGCTGCTGCACGCGGCCGAGGTGGCCGACCTCTCCCGGGAGAGCGCGTCCTTCGGCGTCAACACGATCCTCAACGGCATCGACATGCCGGGCGTGAACAAGTACAAGGACGGCGTCGTCGCCGGCCTCTACAAGGGCCTGCAGGGCATCGTGAAGGCCCGCAAGATCACCTTCGTCGCGGGCGAGGGCGTGCTGAGCGCGCCGAACCAGGTCACCGTGAACGGCGAGGTCTACACCGGCCGCAACGTCGTGCTGGCCACCGGCTCGGCGCCCAAGTCGCTGCCCGGCCTGCAGATCGACGGCCAGCGGATCATCAGCAGCGACCACGCGCTGAAGCTGGACCGGGTGCCCGCCTCGGTGGTCGTCCTCGGCGGCGGCGTGATCGGCTGCGAGTTCGCGTCCGTCTACAAGAGCTTCGGCGCCGAGGTCACGATCGTCGAGTTCCTCCCCCACCTGGTCCCGCTGGAGGACGAGAACTCCTCGAAGCTGCTCGAGCGCGCCTTCCGCCGCCGCGGCATCAAGTTCGAGATCGACAACGGCTTCACCGGCGTCGACTACACCGACACCGGCGTGCGGGTGCACACCGCCAAGGGCAAGGACTTCGACGCCGAACTGCTGCTGGTCGCCGTCGGCCGCGGGCCGGTCTCGGCGGGCCTCGGCTTCGAGCAGGCCGGCGTCCAGACGGACCGCGGCTACGTGAAGGTCAACGAGTACTGCCAGACCTCGGTGCAGAACGTCTACGCGGTCGGCGACCTGATCCCGACCCTGCAGCTGGCGCACGTCGGCTTCGCCGAGGGCATCCTGGTGGCCGAGCACATCGCCGGCCTGAACCCGCGCCCGGTCGACTACGACGGCGTGCCGCGGGTGACGTACTCGAACCCGGAGGTCGCCTCTTGCGGCCTGACCGAGGCGAGGGCGGCCGAGAAGTTCGGCGCCGAGCACGTCAAGACGCTGTCGTACAACCTGGCCGGCAACGGCAAGAGCAAGATCCTCAAGACCCAGGGCGAGGTCAAGCTCGTGCAGATCCAGGGCGTGGCCGGCGAGGACGACCGGGTGGTCGGCATCCACATGGTCGGCGACCGGGTCGGCGAGCTGGTGGCCGAGGCCCAGCTGATCTACAACTGGGACGCCACCCCGCTGGACGTCGCCCAGTTCATCCACGCGCACCCGACCCAGGGCGAGGCGCTGGGCGAGGCGCACCTGGCCCTCGCGGGCAAGCCGCTGCACGTGCACGACTGACCCGTCCCCCGACTCCGTCCGCGATCTGAGAACGAACCAGGAGAAACTCATGCCGGTATCCGTCACGATGCCCGCGCTCGGTGAATCGGTCACCGAGGGCACCGTCACCCGGTGGCTGAAGAAGGAGGGGGAGACGGTCGAGGTCGACGAGCCGCTGCTCGAGGTCTCCACCGACAAGGTCGACACCGAGATCCCCTCGCCCGCGGCGGGTGTGGTCATCTCGATCAAGGTCGGCGAGGACGAGACGGTCGACGTCGGCGCCGAACTGGCGCTGATCGGCGCGCCCGGCGAGGCCGTCCCGGCCCCTGGTGCCCCCGCCGCCCCGGCCCCCGCGGCCGAACCCGTCCCGACCCCGGCGGCCGCGCCGGCCCCCGTCGCGGCGCCCGCTGCGGCCCCGGCTCCCGCGCCCGCCGCCCCGTCCGCTCCGGCCGGCCCGGTCTCCGGCACCCCGGTGGTGCTGCCGGCGCTCGGCGAGTCGGTGACCGAGGGCACCGTCACCCGCTGGCTGAAGTCGGTCGGCGAGACGGTCGAGGCGGACGAGCCGCTGCTCGAGGTCTCCACCGACAAGGTCGACACCGAGATCCCGTCCCCGGCGTCCGGCGTGATCGTGGCGATCAACGTGGGCGAGGACGAGACGGTGGACGTCGGCACCACGCTCGCGGTCATCGGCGCACCCGGTGCGGCTCCGGCTCCGGCCGCAGCGCCCGCGCCCGCCGCTCCGGCACCCGCGCCCGCCCCGGCTCCCGCTCCCGCACCTGCGCCCGCTCCGGCCCCGGTTCGCGCCGCGGCGCCCGCTCCGGTCGCCCCGGCACCCGCTCCGGTCGCCGCCGCACCCGCCCCGGCTCCGGCCCCCGCCGCGCCGGTCCAGGCGCCCGTCAGCGCCCCGGTGAACGACGAGGGCCCGGGCCCGTACGTCACCCCGCTGGTGCGCAAGCTGGCCGCCGAGTCCGGCGTGGACCTGAACGACGTGACCGGCACCGGCATCGGCGGCCGGATCATCAAGCAGGACGTGATCGAGGCGGCCAAGGCGCTGGTCCCGGTCGTGCCGCAGGCCGCCCCGGCGAGGCCAGCCGCGCCCGCGCCGTCCGCTCCGGCGATCTCCCCGCTGCGCGGCCGCACCGAGAAGCTCTCCCGGCTGCGCCAGGTCATCGCCAAGCGGATGGTCGAGTCGCTGCAGGTCTCCGCGCAGCTGACCACGGTCGTCGAGGTGGACATCACCTCGATCGCCCGGCTGCGCGACCGCGCCAAGAAGGAGTTCGAGGCACGCGAGGGCGTCAAGCTCTCCTTCCTGCCGTTCTTCGCGTCCGCGGCGATCGAGGCGCTCAAGCAGTACCCGCAGCTGAACGCGTCCATCGACACCGAGGCCGGCACCGTGACGTACCACGGCTCGGAGAACCTCGGCATCGCGGTGGACACCGAGCGCGGCCTGCTGGTCCCGGTGATCAAGAACGCCGGCGACCTCAACCTGGCGGGCCTTGCCCGCTCCATCGCGGACCTGGCCGGACGCACCCGGGACAACAAGGTCTCCCCGGACGAGCTCGGCGGCGGCACCTTCACGCTGACCAACACCGGTTCGCGCGGCGCCCTGTTCGACACCCCGATCATCAACCAGCCGCAGGTCGGCATCCTGGGCACCGGCACGGTCGTCAAACGGCCCGCCGTGGTCAGCGACCCGCTGCTCGGCGAGGTCATCGCGGTGCGCTCGATGGTCTTCCTGGCGCTGAGCTACGACCACCGCCTGGTGGACGGCGCGGACGCGGCCCGGTTCCTGGGCGCGGTGAAGTCGCGCCTCGAGGAGGGCAACTTCGACGGAGAGCTCGGCCTGTAAGCACACGAACCGGGCATTTGTAACGAATTAGCCCCGGTTCGTCACCGACGGCGGGTGTGTCGTGACCGAATTGTGATCGCGACCTCCCCGCCGTTTGGCGTCTTCTCAGCAGCCGCCAGTATCGTTATCCGGCGAACGTCGCGGGATCCGAGGAGAAGCATGGCCACGCAGCAGAATAAGAAGGACGCCGCTCAGCGCCGTGCCGAACTGGCGGCGAAGCAAGCGGCCATGGCGCGCGCCGAAAAGCGCCGCAAGACCGGCTTCGGCGTGGGCATCGGCGTGTTGGTGGCACTGCTCATCGCCGGCCTGGCCGTGCTGGCGATACACACCAACAACAAGGACGCCGCCACCACCGCGGCCTCCGAGTCGGCCAACTCCGTGGTCGGCGAGTCCAACCTGCTGGCCCCGACCTGGGGCGGGGTCAAGGGCCAGACGATCGACGGTGTGAGCTCCAACCAGATGGAGCAGCTGGCGTACCACATCCACGCGCACCTGGCGATCTACATCAACGGCACGCAGAAGACGGTCCCCTACGGCATCGGCATCGAGCAGCCGTGGAGCACCCAGGCCGACGGGTCCTCCGAGTTCGTGAACTCCGGTGCGGCGTTCTACTACCTGCACACGCACGACGACACCGGCGTGATCCACATAGAGTCGCCGAACAAGTCGCTCTACACGCTCGGCCAGTTCTTCGCCGAGTGGAACCAGCCGCTGTCCAGCACGCAGATCGGCTCGTACAAGGGCGCTGTCACCGTCTTCGTCAACGGGTCGAAGTACACCGGCGACCCGTCGAGCATCCAGCTGACCTCACACGAGGTGATCCAGCTCGACCTGGGCAAGGTCGTCGGGTTCCAGCCGTACAGCTTCGCCTCCGGCCTGTAGTCAGTAATCTGTGGCACCACAGATTCGACGGGTCGGTCTCCGAGGCCTTTAGCACAGCTCGCTTCGGGTAGGTGGTCCCCAACGGTCGGTGACGGCCGGGGGACCATCTGTCTTTTTCGATCTGAGTCGGCCGGTTTTCGGGAGCCTGGATGCGCGCGGATGTGGTAGTCGTCGGAGGAGGGCTCTCCGGACTCGCGGTCGCGGCGCAGCTGACCGAATCAGGGCTCGAAGTCCTGCTCGCAGAGGCGGGCGGCCGGCTCGGCGGCCGGGTGCGGGAGGCGGAGATCGACGGATTCCGCGTCGGCGGCGGCCATCTGGCACACACCACGTGGCCCGCGTTAGGCGCCCTGGCCGAACCCGAACCCAGCCGGGAGACGCGGCTGCATCTGCGCTCGTTCTCCCCCGGCATCCGGGTCTACGCGGACGGCGCGGCGCTGCGATTCGGCGCCGCGCCGTCGCGTCCGCAGCAGGCGATGGCCACACTGCTCGCGCCGATCGGCACGGTGACCGACAAGACGCGGCTGTCCAAGGAGTTCTACCGGCTGGCCCGCAGCCCGATCGACGCCTCGCTCGGCGGCCGGGAGGACGCGAGCTCGGACTCCTTCGCGGTGCGCGGCTATTCGCCGACGCTGGTGGACGGCTTCCTGCGCCGTTATCTCACGGCCCTGATCGCGGACGAGGACCTGGCCGCGTCGATCCGCGGCACCGACTGGCTGCTCCGGATGCTGGTACGCGGGCGGTTCGCCGTGCCCGAGGGCGGTTTCGAGGCACTGGTGAGGCTGCTGGCCGATCGATTGGGCCACGAGAAGATCCTGCTCGGTACGCGCGTGCACGAGGTCCACGCGGATCGGGTGAGCACCGATGCCGGGCTGATCCGCACCTCGGCGGTCGTCGTCGCGACCGATCCGATGGGCGCGGTCTCGCTCTTCCCCGGACTGCACGAGCCGCGGATGCGTCCCCTGACAACCTTGTGGCACGCGGTGGACGCGGACGAACTGCCGCAGGGCCCGGACCGGATACCGACCGTGCTGATCGACGGCGACTCCGCCTCGCCGGTCGCGCGCACCGCCATCGTCAGCCGCGTCGCCCCGAGCCACGCGCCGGAGGGCCGCGCGCTGATCAGCACGGTCGTCGCCGGGCACGACGGCAAGGAGCTCGACGCGCTGGACCGCGCCGTCAGCGCCCGCCTGGAACGGCTGCACGGCGCCTCGGCGGGTTCGCTGGCCACGATCGAGGTGCGGCATTGTGAGCGCGCACTCGCGGCGATGGACGCGCCGTACAACTTCACCAGGCCGGTGCGGCTGATCGGCGGCCTTTACGTGTGCGGGGACCACCGCGGCCTGCCGAACATCGAGGGCGCGCTCGCCTCCGCGTCCCGGGCGGCCGACGCCGTCCTCGCCGACCTGCGTCGGCGTTCCGGCCACTGACGTGGGATCACTGACATGTAGAACGTCGCGTACTACACTCAGATCATGAGTACGCAGGTCATCCCGGTCCGGGAACTCAACCAGCACACAAGCGCCGTGCTCAAGCGCGTGCGCTCGGGTGAGGAGCTGCTCGTGTCCGTCAGCGGAAAGATCGTCGCCCGCCTGACCCCCATCTCCGAGGACGAGGCCGCGCTGCGCGAACTCGCGGCCAACGGCGACGTCATCCTGGCCACCCACGCCGCGCCGCTCGACCGGCCGCCCAGGACCGCAGACCCCTCCATCGATTCGACCGACGTGATCTCGCAGCTGCGCGAAGAGGGCGGCTGGTGATCTACCTCGACACCTGCGCGGTCGCGAAGCTCGCGCGGTACGAGCGGGAGACCGAGGCGCTGTTCGACTGGCTCGACGCGCGCGAGGGCGAGTCGCTGGTGTCCAGCGTGCTGCTCGAGATCGAACTGGAGCGCGCGCTGCGCCGGGTGGATCCGGCGGCGCTGCCCCGGATTCCGCGCATCCTGAGCGGAATCAGCCGCGTGGAGCTCAACGCGGCGATCCGCGCGGCGGCCGGTGCGTATCAGGACCCGCTGTTGCGAAGCCTGGACGCGATCCACCTGGCCACCGCGCAGACGATCGCCGAGTCGACGGGCACGGAGATCGGCGCGTTCGTCACCTACGACAAGCGGCTAATCGCCGCCGCTCGCGGTGTCGGCGTCCACGTCGAGCACCCCGGCGCCCGGTACTGATCCGGCCGACTCGCGCGAGAGCTTCGAAGGCCACCAGATCGCCGGACCCACGTCGTAGCACAGCGCCGGGACGAGCACCGTGCGCACCAGCAGCGTGTCCAGCAGCACGCCGAAGGCGACCGCGAAACCGATCTGCAGGAACTGGGTCAGCGGCAGCGTCATCAGCACGCCGAATGTGGCGGCGAGCACGAAGCCCGCGCTCGTGATCACGCCGCCGGTCACGGCCAGGCCGCGCAGGATTCCCGGGCGCGTGCCGATCCGGTGCGTCTCCTCGCGTACCCGGGTCATGAGGAAGATGTTGTAGTCGATTCCCAGAGCGACTAAGAAGATGAAGACAAAGAGTGGATATGAGTTGTCTTCCGCAGGTCTGCCGAAGGCGTGATCGCTGATGAACGCCGCGACGCCGAGGGCCGCGAGGAACGACAGGATCACGCTGCCGAGCAGGAGCAACGGGGCGATCAGCGCGCGCAGCAGGAGCGTGAGGATCACGAGCGAGATCGCGAGCACGATCGGGATCACCCAGTTGCGGTCGTGCGCCGCGGACGCCTCCTCGTCGATGGTGACGGCCGTGAAGCCGCCGACGAGTGCGTGGGCGTCGGGGATCGCGCCCAGTTGCCCGCGGAGCCGATTCACGGTCGCGATGGCCGCCGGGCTGTCGGCGGCCTCCGCCATGCTGACCGTGTAGAAGACGCGGTCGCCGAGCGGCAATGCCCGGAATCCGCCCGGCGTCGCCGCGGCCAGTCCGCTGTCGCTCTGCAGAATGGCCGAGACCTGCGCCCTGCTGCCTGCCGTGGCGAGCACCTGGAGCGGCTGCGTGCCCTTGCCCGGGTAGTGCTCCTGCAGCTTCTGCTGCGCGGTGACGGCGGCCGGAGTGCCGGTGAAGGACTGCGCGGTCGGGATCTGGCCGGAGTGCAGGTCGAGCAGGCCGAAGGACAGCACGACGAGCAGCAGCGCGGTCGCCGTCCACACCCGGCGCGGTGCCCGCCCGACGAGCCCGGCGACCCGCGCCCAGACGCCGACCCTGGCGTGCGCGTCCACGCCGTAGCGCGGCACGTTCGGCCAGAAGACGCCGCGCGGCAGGATGACGAGCAGCGCCGGGAGCAGAGTCGTCATCGCCAGCAGCGAGCAGGCGACGCCGATCGCGCCGATCTTGCCGAGGCCGACGTTCGAGGCGAGCTGCGAGACGAGCAGGCCGAGCGTGGCCAGCATGACGGTCAGCGCGGAGGCGGCGACGGCCGGGATGCTGCGGCTGAGCGCGACACGCATCGCCTCGTGCTTGTCCTCGTAGTTGTGCAGCTCCTCGCGATATCGCGCGACGATCAGCAGCGCGTAGTCCGTCCCGACGCCGAAGACGAGCACGGTCAGGATGCCGCCGCTCTGCCCGGAGACGACCACCCCCGCGTGCTGGACGAGCTCGTACATGATCGCCTGCGCGAGTTGCAGCGCGAAGACGCTGCTGAAGACCGGGAGCAGCCAGAGGAACGGCGAGCGATAGGTCAACAGCAGAATCACGATGACGACCGCGCCGGCGCCGAAGAGCAGTTTCGTGTCGAGTCCGTTGAAGGCGCTGTTCGCCGCGGAATCGAGGGCGAAGCCGCCCGCGATGTAGACCTGCAGGTCCCCCTGGTCGACCTTGCCGCCTGGCTGCGCGACGGCCTTGATCGCGTTCGTCGCCGGGGTGAAGTCGAAGTTGCCGGTCTCCGGAATCCTCACCGGCACGGTGACGGCGAGCGCCTTGCCGTCGCTCGAGGGCTCGAGCCGGCCCACCTTCCCGCCCAGGCCCGGGACCGTGCGCTGGTAGGCCGCGATGTCGCTCTGCACGCGGGCCTGGTCGGCCGGGCCGATGCCGGACTCGTTCACGTACAGGATCGTGGCTGTGTCGGTGTTCGGCGGCGCTCCCGGAGCGTGCTCGATGTAGTCGAGCAGCTGCGTGGACTGGGCGCTGTGCGGCAGGTAGGCATCCGCGTTGTTCTGCTCGGCGTTGTAGAGCTTGCTCGCGGTGCCGAAGGCGAACACGCCGATGATCAGCCAGATCGCGAGCACCGCCCACTTCCCCCGGCGCCCGCTCGGTATCCGCAATAGTGACTTCACCATCCCCATAGCGGACAGCCTGTCAGCCAGGTGACGCAGATCACAAGGTGCTTTCGACCCCCGGCCTGGTCACCGGACAGCTTTCAGCGCACCCCCGGCTCGTCGGCCCGCGCGCGTCGTATCGTGGAACGGTGACCGTCAACGCGCGCGAGTTAGATACTGCACTACGAATCATCCACGCCGGCTTCGGCGCCGACGGGGTCGAGTATCACAGCGCCTGGACGACCCAGCGCGAGATCCATGCGGCGCGCGTCGCGGACGAGGCCCCGGACACGGTGCTGCTGCTCGAGCACAACCCCGAGGTGTTCACCGCGGGGCGGCGGACCGAACCGCAGGACCGGCCGTGGGACGGCTCGCCGGTGGTCGAGGTCGACCGCGGCGGGAAGATCACCTGGCACGGTCCGGGGCAGCTGGTCGGCTATCCGATCGTGCGGCTGCCCGAGGGCGTGTACGTGGTCGACTTCGTGCGCCGGGTCGAGCAGGTGCTGATCGAGGTCTGCGCCGAACTGGGCCTCGTCACGGACCGGGTCAAGGGCCGTTCCGGGGTGTGGGTGCTCGCGAAGCACGAGGGCGAGCAGGACCGCAAGGTCGCCGCGCTCGGCCTGCGCTTCGCCCAGGGCGTGACCATGCACGGCTTCGCGCTCAACTGCGAGAACGACCTCGGCTGGACCAGCCGCATCGTGCCGTGCGGCATCCCGGACGCGGACGTGACCACGCTCAGCCGCGAGCTCGGCCGCCGGGTCGCCATCGAGGAGGTGCTCCCGATCGTGGAGCGCCACCTGCACCTGCTGACCGAGCCCAAGGGCGCGGCCACCGACCGGGTGCGCAACAAGGTCGCGGCGTAGGCTGTAGCTCATTCTGATCTGCAAGGAGACGGTGTTCCAGTGACCACGGTGAGCCCAGAGGGCCGAAAGCTGCTTCGCCTCGAGGTCCGCAACAGCGAGACCCCGATCGAGAAGAAGCCCTCGTGGATCAAGACCCGGGCGAAGATGGGCCCGGAGTACACGGCGCTGCGCCAACTGGTGAAGGACGAGGGCCTGCACACGGTCTGCCAGGAGGCCGGCTGCCCGAACATCTTCGAATGCTGGGAAGACCGCGAGGCGACCTTCCTGATCGGCGGCGAGCAGTGCACCCGGCGCTGCGACTTCTGCCAGATCGACACCGGCAAGCCGGCCGAGCTGGACCGCGACGAGCCGCGCCGGGTGGCCGAGTCGGTGGCCTCGATGGGCCTGCGCTACGCCACCATCACCGGCGTGGCCCGCGACGACCTGGAGGACGGCGGCGCCTGGCTGTACGCGGAGACCGTGCGGCAGATCCACGCGGCGATGCCCGGCACCGGCGTCGAACTGCTGATCCCGGACTTCAACGCGGTGCCCGAGCAGCTGGCCGAGGTCTTCTCCTCGCGGCCCGAGGTGCTCGCGCACAACGTCGAGACGGTGCCGCGCATCTTCAAGCGGATCCGCCCGGCCTTCCGCTACGAGCGCTCGCTGGAGGTCATCCGGCGCGCCCGCGAGGACGGTCTGGTGACCAAGTCCAACCTGATCCTGGGCATGGGCGAGGAGCGCGCGGAGGTCTCGCAGGCGCTGCGCGACCTGCACGAGGCGGGCTGCGAGCTGATCACCATCACGCAGTACCTGCGTCCGTCGCCGCGGCACCACCCGGTGGAGCGCTGGGTCAAGCCCGAGGAGTTCATCGAACTGCAGGCGGAGGCCGAGGAGATCGGCTTCTCCGGCGTCATGTCCGGGCCGCTGGTGCGCTCCTCGTACCGCGCCGGAAGGCTTTACCAGCAGGCGATCGAGGCGCGCCGGCCCGCCGCGGCGCCGATCCCCGTCATCTGATATCAAAAGGCTGTTCAATGGTCCGAACGGCCCAGTTGATCTGAGACAATGGGAACAACGCGAGAAATCTCCGATCAGGCCACATCGCGGTCGCGCTGATCGTCACCTGCATTCGCTTAACCCGTTGGTTACCGGAAACGACACGCCCGGTAACTCCCGGTGTTGATGATGGGCGGTATCCGGCTAGACTCGGCATTGCCGCCGCTGGCGAAAGAGCGCCGCACCGCCACCGAGCGGAGGACTGGGGGTCCGACTGACGATGACGACGATGACCACGACACGTGTGAGTGTGACGACGCCCTCGACGTCAGGACGGCGCGCCGCGGTGCGCACGGTGCTCTCGACGGTCGAGAAACTGGTCTTCCGCGGCGACGCGATGGTCGTCGCGCGGGCCAACGCCTGGGCGGCCGTGCAGCGGGACCGGGAGCGGGCCAGGCAGCGCGCCGAGGCGCGCGAGGCGTGGGCCGCGCCGACGGAACAGGACGAGCGGGTCTGAGCGCGCGCGTCCCCGGCTCCGAAGGCGCCCCAGGTTAGGTCGGCGCCCGCTCGGGACCGTATCCTTCTCACTATGGCCAACCCGTCCTCTGATGACCTCCTCAACGCGCCGCCGCCCACCGGCCGCCTGGCGCAGTTCGGCTACGCGTACAAGCTGACGAAGCGGCTCGACCCGAAGCTCACGGTCGTCATGCTCGGCTGGAGCCTCGGCGCGGCCGCCGTCGTTTTCGTGCTGTTCTACCTGCTGGTCGGCGGGTCGGTCTTCGGGCTGGTCATCGCGATCATCCTGGCCCTGCTCTGCGGCGTGCTCGCCGCCACCATCACGCTCTCCCGGCGGGTGCAGCGCGCGCAGTACAAGCAGATCGACGGGCAGCCCGGCGCGGCGTACTCGGTGCTCGACTCCGACCGCCGGTTCAAGCGCAACTGGCAGCTGACCCCGATGGTGCAGTTCAACCGGCAGCAGGACATGGTGCACCGGCTGATCGGCACCGGCGGCATCATCCTGCTGGCCGAGGGCGACCCGAGCCGCGTCAAGCAGCTGCTCACCAACGAGCGCAAGGCGGTGTCCCGCTACCTCGGCCCGGACGTGGCGATGGAGGAGGTCATCGTCGGCCCGGACGTGGCGGCCGGCCAGACCCCGCTGACCAAGCTCGTCACCACGCTGACCCGGCGCGGCCTGCGCAAGCGGAACCTGACCAGCGCGCAGGCCTCCGAGTACAGCAAGCGGCTCGAGGCCATAGCGACCAAGACCGGCCCGATGGCCAACATGCCGAAGGGTCCGCTGCCCAAGGGCGCCCGGACCCAGCGCGGCGGCATGCGCTGAGCTCACCGAGTCGAAGTTCACCGGCCCGTAGGACGGCGGAAGGCCCCTGACATCACGTCAGGGGCCTTCGCCGTGGTCCGACGCCGCGTGCTCCGTACCGGGGTCGCGGGGCTTCAGCTCTGGAGCTCGACGGTCCCGGCGAGCCGGTCGTGCAGTCCGCGGCCGTCCCGGTCCCAGATCACCGCGGGGATCACCAGCATCAGCAGCAGGGTGCGCACGATCACGTTCAGCGGCGTCAGCGGACCGCCCAGCTTGCCGACGCGCAGCCGGAACAGCCGCTTGCCGATGGTGAAGCCGAGCGTGGAGATGAGGACCAGGTGCTCGGCGGCGAAGATGGCCAGCACGCCCCACTGCCCCTGCGCCGAGGAGGGGTGCCAGCCGAACGCGGCCACGACGAGATACGCGATGATCCAGTCCACCAGCAGCGCGCCCAGCCGGCGGCCCTGCCCGGCGAGCGAGCCCGGACCGGACTCCGGCAGGCCCAGGTGCTCCCCGCGGTACTCGCCCGCCTCCTGGTCCTTCGGGAGCGGGCCTTCCAGCCAGCCCCCCAGCGCGGCACGGGTCGAGGACGCGCCCGGGGCGGCGTCGCGGGCCGCCTTCTGCTCAGTCATGACACCACGTTATCGCCCGTTCGGGGCGGCCCGACGCGCGGGGGCCGCTGATCAGCCGCGTAACATGGCAGAAACGATAAGGACACCTGCGGGTAACCGCTCCACCGTAACTTTTCGGACACTAAGTTGGAGCTGGAGCACCGTTGCGGCCCCGGATTTCCTCCGAGGCGGGGCCTTGCTAAGGAGGATCGATGTTCACCAATCCCGATGAGGTCACCAAGTACCTCAAGGACGAGGGCGTCAAGTTCGTCGACGTCCGGTTCTGCGACCTGCCGGGCGTCATGCAGCACTTCACCGTGCCGGCCGACACCGTCGACGGACGCTTCTTCACCGAGGGCGTCATGTTCGACGGCTCCTCGATCCGCGGCTTCCAGGCGATCCACGAGTCCGACATGCAGCTGCTCCCGGACGTGACCTCGTCCCGGATCGACCCGTTCCGCAAGGAGAAGACGCTCAACGTCAACTTCTTCATCCACGACCCGCTGACCGGCGAGCAGTACTCGCGCGACCCGCGCAACGTGGCGAAGAAGGCCGAGGCGTACCTCAAGGGCACCGGCGTGGCCGACACCGCGTACTTCGGCCCCGAGGCCGAGTTCTACGTGTTCGACGACGTGCGCTTCGAGACCAAGGTCAACGGCGGCTTCTACCACATCGACTCCGAGGCGGGCTGGTGGAACACCGGCCGCGAGGAGCCGGGCGGCAACCAGGGCTACAAGGTCAGGTACAAGGGCGGCTACTTCCCGGTGCCGCCGGTGGACCACTACGCGGACCTGCGCGACGAGATGGTGCTCGCGCTGCGCGGCGTGGGCATCGAGGTCGAGCGCGCGCACCACGAGGTGGGCACCGCGGGCCAGGCGGAGATCAACTACAAGTTCAATACCCTGCTGGCCGCGGCCGACGACGTGATGCTGTTCAAGTACGTCGTCAAGAACGTCGCCTGGGGCCACGGCAAGACCGCGACGTTCATGCCGAAGCCGCTGTTCGGCGACAACGGCTCGGGCATGCACACGCACCAGAGCCTGTGGAAGGACGGCTCGCCGCTGTTCTACGACGAGATCGGCTACGCGGGCCTCGCGGACATGGCGCGCTACTACATCGGCGGCCTGCTCAGGCACGCGCCCAGCCTGCTCGCGTTCACCAACCCGACGGTCAACTCGTACCACCGCCTCGTCCCCGGCTTCGAGGCCCCGGTGAACCTGGTCTACTCGCAGCGCAACCGCTCGGCCTGCATCCGCATCCCGATCACCGGCGCCAACCCGAAGGCCAAGCGCATCGAGTTCCGGGTGCCCGACCCGTCCTCGAACCCGTACCTCGCCTTCTCCGCGATGCTGATGGCCGGCCTGGACGGCATCAAGAACAAGATCGAGCCGCAGGCCCCGGTGGACAAGGACCTCTACGAGCTCCCGCCGGACGAGCACGCCGCCGTCCCCCAGGTCCCCGGCTCCCTGCCCGCCGTCCTCGCCGCCCTCGAGGAGGACCACGACTACCTCACCGCCGGCGGAGTCTTCACCCCCGACCTGATCGAGACCTGGATCGCCTACAAGCAGTCCGCCGAGATCGACCCGATCCGCCTCCGCCCCCACCCGCACGAGTTCGAGCTCTACTACGACATCTAGTCAGTGGTCCGACCTGCGGAAACAGAATATCAGGAGCATGAGATCATCCCAGGTCGGAAGCCGCTGACCTGGGATGATCGCTAGGGCGAACGGCTCACTCACCCCTAGCGGGCCGGCCGACGTCAGCGGCGCAGCCCGGCGACGAGATGCTCGACCGCCGCGGCGGCGAAAGCGTCGGTGATCGGCTCGTGACCGAGCAGCAGCCGGTAATAGACCGGCGCGAACAGCAGGTCGAGGGTGATCTCGATGTCGATGTCGGCGCGGAACTCGCCCTCGGCCACGCCTCGCCGGATCAGGTCCGCGGCGACGACGCGCCGCGGTCGCAGCCACTGCTCGCGGATCGCCGTGGCGACTTCGTCCTGCGACTGCGCGTCCGCGACCAGCGAGCGCATCAGCGACCCCGCCGGAGTGCCGGCGAACAGCCGGGCGGCACCGACCACCAGGACCGTCAGCGACTCGGTCGCCGAGGCGTCGTCCGGCAGCGACCAGGACGAGGCGGCGCTGCGCATGAACCCCTCGAGGGCGACGGCTCCGCGCGAGGGCCAGTACTTGTAGAGCGTGCGCTTGCTCACCCCGGCGCGGGCGGCGATCGCCTCCATGGTCGCGGTGGCCAGGCCGCCCTCGAACATGAGCTCGCCGGCGGCGGTCAGCACGCGGTCGCGCAACTGCTCGGTACGCGGCCGCCAGCCACGTTCGTCCCGGTCACGCGCTTCCCGCGGGGTCTGGTTCACGGCCGCCGTCCCTCTCTCAGGTGTAGCCGCAGCGTATCCCCATTCCGTCGGCAAGCCCGGGAATATCCCGGCAGCAGGCACGGTTCCAGGTAAACGCATCGTTTACTTACTCACGGGAGCTGCACTGACATGACGCGGACCGAACTGCCCTCCAGCGACGGCCGCCCGCCCGCCGCCGCGGATTCCGCGGCGGCACCCGCACCTGAAGCGACCGCGTCGCCGTCGACGCCGACGGGCGAATCCCGGGGTCTGCGCTTGATCATGCTGGTGCTGGCCTTCGCCTGCGGGGCGAGTGTCGCCAACCTCTACTACGCGCAGCCGTTGCTCATCCCGATCGGCCACAGCTTCGGGGTGTCCAACGGCACCGCGGCGTTGATCGTCACGCTCACCCAGGTCGGCTACGCGCTCGGCCTGGCCTTCCTGCTCCCGCTCGGCGACCTGCGGGAGAACCGCGCGCTCGCCTCGCGCACGCTCGTGGTCACCGCCGTCGCGCTGGCGGTCGCGGCACTGGCTCCGGACTTCGCGGTCTTCCTCATCGCGATCGCGCTGGTCGGCCTGGCCTCGGTGGTCGCCCAGGTGCTGGTGCCGCTCGCCGCGCACCTGGCACCGGAAGAGACCCGCGGCAGGTACGTGGGCCAGGTCACCGGCGGCCTGCTGCTGGGCATCATGCTCGCGCGCTCCGTGGCCAGCCTGGCCGCGGCGGCCTGGGGCTGGCGCAGCATCTATGCGATCTCCGCGGTGGTCATGCTGCTCACCGCGCTCGCTCTCGTCCGTCTGCTGCCGCACCGGCAGCCGGACCACTCCGCGAGCTACTCGCGGCTGGTCGCCTCCTCGGTGACGCTCGCGCGCACCGAGCCGGTGCTGCGGCGCCGGGCCCTGTCGCAGGCGCTGATGTTCGGCGCGTTCACCGCCTACTGGACCGCCATCGCCGACGAACTGATCCGGCATCACGGCTTCAATCAGGCGGAGGTCGCCGTCTTCGCGCTCGTCGGCGCGGCGGGGGCGACGGCCGCCCCGATCGCCGGCCGCCTCGGCGACCGAGGCCACGCGGTCGCCGGACGCGGCGTGGCCACGCTGCTGGGTGTGGCCGCGCTGCTGCTCGCCGCCTTCGGCTCGGGCAGCGTCCTCCTGCTCGTGATCTCGGCGGTGCTGCTGGACTTCGCCGTGCAGGGCAACCACGTGCTCAGCCTGCGCGACGTCTATGCCCTGCACCCTGGCGCCCGCGCCCGCACCAACTCCGTCTACATGACTGCCGTCTTCGCCGGCGGCGCCATGTCCTCCGCGGTCACCGGCGTGATCCTGGCCGGCGGAGGCTGGTCCGACGTCGCCCTTTTCGCTGCGCTGCTGACCGCGCTCGCGGCACTCGTCTGGCTCGCCGAACGCCGTCAGCCGACCACATGAGCGGGGCCGCGCCGCCCTCGTTCACGGGCACCGACACGCGGCAGGCGTTCTGGTTCCTCGGGTCCCTGGTCGCCCGGGGCGGATTGCCGCCCCGGGCTTCGGCGGTAAGGACGCGGCGTATTCGCTGACGACCTCCACGACCCAGGTGATGCCGAACCGGTCGGTGAGCATTCCGTCGAGCGGCGCCCACTGTGCGGGGCCGAGCGGCTGCAGGACGGTCGCGCCGTCGGACAGCTTCGTCCAGTACGTGGTGACCTCGTCGGTGGTTTCGCCGCGCAGCGAGACGAAGAACGAGTTCTCGCCCCGGTTCCACGACAGGCGCGCGGGGGCCGTTCGCTCTGGACACGCCACGCCAACAACCCCAGGCCGCCGGTGCGGACATATCGCCCTCCCGCGCAAACCGGACACAGTGGCACGAGGTGCCGAGGTTGACGGGCATACTGCCCTCGGCGGATACGTGCGGCGGGAAGAGTGGACGTGAAGAGTTCTGCTTCATCGGTTCCGGATTCGGCCGGTTCTGCGGCCGGGCCGGCGACCGGGGCTTGGGCGCCGTTGCGCGACGGGGTTTTCCGGGCGCTGTGGTTCGCGCAGTTGGGCAGCAACGTCGGCACCTGGATGCAGACGGTCGGGGCGCAGTGGCTGCTGGTCGAGCACACGACGTCGACCACGCTGGTGGCGGCGGTGCAGACCGCCAGCCTGCTGCCGGTCATGCTGTTCTCGCTGCCCGCGGGGGTGCTGGCCGACGTACTCGATCGGCGCCGGCTGCTGCTGGTCGTGCAACTGGGGATGGCGGTGGTCGCCGGCGTGCTGGCCTGGCTGACGGCCGTGGGGCTGACGACTCCCGCGGTGCTGCTGGTCCTGACGTTCCTGCTCGGCTGCGGGCAGGCGCTGACGGGACCGGCCTGGCAGGCGATCCAGCCGGAGCTGGTGCCGCGCGAGCAGATCCCGGCCGCCGCGACGCTCGGCAGCCTCACCGTCAACCTCGCCCGGGCGGTCGGGCCCGCGGTCGCCGGAGTGCTGGTGGCCGCGACCGGTCCGGCGGCGGTCTTCGCGATCAACGCAGTGTCCTTCCTCGGCGTGGTCGCGGCCGTGGCCATGTGGCACCGCCGGCCGCAGGCGGGAACGGCGCGGCCCGAGCGTGCGCTGGCCGCGCTGCACGCCGGCACCCGGTATGTGCGCAACGCGCCTTCGGTGCGGCGGATCCTGATTCGTTCGGCGCTGTTCGTGGTCCCCGGCAGCGCGCTGTGGGCGCTGCTGCCGGTCGTGGCGAGTTCCCGGCTACGTCTCGGGGCGGGCGGATACGGCCTGCTGCTGGGGGCATTGGGCGTCGGAGCCGTGCTCGGCGCGCTGTACCTGTCTCGGCTGCGCACCCACCTCTCGGCGAACCGGCTGCTGGTGGCTTCTGCGCTGGTGTTCGGCGGCGGCACGCTGATCCTCGGCGTCGTCTCCAACGTGGCGGTAGTGACGGTCGTCATGGTGCTGACAGGCGTCGCCTGGCTGGTCTCGCTCTCGACGCTCAACTCGGCGCTGCAACTCTCGCTCCCCGCGTGGGTGCGCGCCCGCGCTCTCGCCGCCTACCTGCTCGTGTTCATGGGCGGCCAGGCCCTCGGCTCGCTCGCCTGGGGAGCGCTGGCCGGTCCGTTCGGCAGCGAACCGGTCCTCGCGGCGGCCGCGGCGCTCCTGGGCGCGACGGCGTTGAGCGTGCGCTGGCTGCCGCTGCGTGCGCTGACCGGGAAGCTGGACCGCACCACGAGTGCGCATTGGCCGACCCCGAACCTGGTATTCGAACCCGAACCCGACGGCGGTCCGGTGCTCGTGGTCAAGCGGTATCGGGTCGCCGAGCCGGACCATGCGGCGTTCCTCGAGGCGATGGACTTGGTCGGACTCTCGCGGCGACGCACCGGCGCGACGCGGTGGAGCACCTACCGCGACGGCGCCGACGCGGACCTGTTCGTCGAGGTCTTCGAACTGCCCTCGTGGGAAGAACACCTCCACCAACACGAAAGCCGACTGACCGGCGCCGACGCCGAGTTCCAGCAGCGAGCGGACGACCTGGCCGAAGGCGAACCCACCGTCGAGCACCTGTTGCCGGCGGACACACAGGACTGACAGGAGAGCCGAGATATGACCACTGCTGCCCTCGGGCGGGTCCTGACACCGGGTCAGAAGTGCCGCCTGCACGTGTTCGATGTGGAATCGCGCACGGACACGGTCGTCGCCGAGTTCGACGACATGCTCTTCGAAGCACCCAACTGGGGCGGCAACGGTGGGACGCTCTACCTCAACGGGGGCGGCGGGCTGTGGGCGTTTCCGCTCGACTCCCCCGGCGAACCCCGCCGCATCGCCTATGAGGGCCTGCCGGCCATCAACAACGACCACGTGCTCGATCCCGGCAGCGCTTCGATCTTCATGTCGGCGGAGGATGGCCACATCTACCGCGGGTCTCTGGACGGCGGCGGCGTACGTCAGGTCACCAGCGAGGACGGCGTGTGGCACTATCTGCACGGAGTCTCACCGGACGGCACGACGCTCGGCTTCGTGCGGATCGACGCCTCGGGCGGGCCGTCCAGGCTCGCGCTGATTCCCGCTGACGGCGGCCCTGTCACGGTGCTGGAGACGGGTGCGGGCCACGTCGACGGGCCCGAGTGGTCTCCCGACGGCGAATGGATCTACTTCAACACCGAACGCTGGGCGCCCAGGCCGGGACACGCTCAACTGGCCAGAGTGCCGAGTGCGGATCCCTCCACCGACAAGGTCGAGCGGCTCGCCTCCACCGACACCGTCGACTGGTTCCCGCACGTCTCGCCGGACGGATGCCTCGCGGTATACCTGCAGTTTCCGGCCGGCACCGAGGGGCACCCGGAGAACCTCGGCGTGGAGCTCGTCCTCGTCGATGTCGCGGACTGGTCCACGCCGCTGGCCCGGGTGCCGCTGTTCGGCGGGCAGGGCACCATCAATGTCAATAGCTGGAGTCCCGACTCCACGCGCTTCGCGTTCGTCTCCTATCCCGTCACCGCCGGCGCCGGGCCGTCGGCCGACACGGGGGCGTGAGGCCGGCCTCCCAGCTTCTCCTCGAGTTTTTCGCCCTCGAGGTCGGGGTCGGGGACGTGCTTGGCGTACCACTTGGGGTGGTACCAGATGCGTTCGCCGACGATGGCCATGAGCGCGGGCACGAGAGTGAGCCGGACGACGAAGGCGTCGAGCAGGACGCCGATGGCGAAGCTGAAGCCGATCGCCTTGGTGGTCGGGTTGTCCGTGAAGATGAAGGACGCGAAGACGGCCGTCATGATCAGGGCCGCGGCGGTGACGACACGGGCGGAGCGGCCGGTGCCGTACACGACTGCCTCGCGGGCGTCGCCGGTCTTCGTGAAGTGCTCCTTGATCCGGGAGACGACGAAGACCTCGTAGTCGCTGGACAGCCCGAACAGGACCGCGAGCAGGATGATCGGCAGGAAGCTGAGGGTCTGGCTCGGCTCGATGTCGAACACCTTCTTGAACCAGCCCCACTGGAACACGGCGACCTGCGCGCCGAGGGCGGCGGCCGCGGAGAGCAGGAAGCCGAGGATGGATTTGAGCGGGACGAGGATCGTGCGGAAGGCGAAGGTCAGCAGGAGGAACGCCAGGCCGACGATGGTGATCAGGAAGACGGGCAGGGCGCTGCCGAGTTTGCTGGAGACGTCGATGTTGGTGGCGGTGGCGCCTCCGATCAGGATGCGGGCGCCGGTGCCGGCCTCGAACCGCGCGCGGTCGGCGCGGATGTGGTTGACCAGGTTCGTGGTCGACTGGTCGTTGGGTCCAGTCGTCGGAACGACGCTGATGAGCGCGATGCCGTCGGTGACGGTCGAGACGGTGGAGGCGGCCACGCCGGGCTGATCGCCGAGTGCGGTGGCGACCTGCTGGGCCTCGGCGGAACTCGTGACGTTCTCGGCGAGGATGGTCAGCGGTCCGTTGAAGCCTGGGCCGAAGTGCCCGGTGGTCAGGTCGTAGGCGCGGCGGTCGGTCTGACTGGTGGGCTCGGAGCTCGCGCCGGGGATGCCGAGGTCCATGTGCAGGGCCGGCAGGGCAAGGGCGAGCAGCATGAGCACGCCGATGATCAGCACAGGGAAGCGGTGGCGCACCACCCAGGCGGCGTAGCGGGTGCCGGTGAGCCTGGCCGGTTCGGTCACGGAGGTGACGGTCGCCTTCTCGGCGCGACGCAGACCGGGGATGCGGGAGAAGCGCGCGGCGCGTTTGCCCGCGAAGCCGAGCGCGGCCGGCAGCAGGGTGAGCGCGATCAGCAGGGCGACGAGCACGGTTCCGGCCGCCGCCAGGCCCATCACGGTCAGGAAGGGGATGCCGACCACGGCCAGTCCGCACAGCGCGATGACCACGCTCAGACCGGCGAAGACGACCGAACTGCCCGCGGTGCCCGCGGCACGTCCGGCCGCCTCCTCCGGTTCGTAGCCCTCGACGAGGTAGGCGCGGTGCCGGGAGAGGATGAACAGGGCGTAGTCGATGCCGCAGGAGATGCCGAGCATCGTCGCCACCGAGGTGGAGGCGGACGCGATCTGGACGACGGCGGAGAGCGCGGTCAGCCCCATCATCGAGATGATCACGCCGAACAGCGCCGTGATGATCGGCAGGCCGCCCGCGAGCAGTGAGCCGAAGGTGAGGATGAGCACCAGCAGGGCCACGAGCAGGCCGAGGACCTCGGAGTCCGCGCCAGAGCTCGATTGCGGGTAGACCCCGCCGCTGAACTCGACTTCGATCCCCGCGTGCTGGGCCGCGGAGACCGCCGGTTCGAGATCGTTGACCGTACTGGCCTTCACGTCTGACGCCGCGACGTCATAGGCGACGGTGGCGAGCGCGACCTTGCCGTCCGGCGAAATCGACTTGGTCTGGAACGGGTTGGTGACGGCGACGACCTGCGGCAGCTTGTGCAGTTGCGCAATGGCCTTGTCGATGGCCGCGGTGTTGGCCGCGTCGGAGACCGAACCGTCTTGCGCGGCGAACACGACCTGCGTCGAGCCGCCCGAGGCGGCCGGGAGCTTCTGCTGCAGCACGGAGACGACTTGCTGCGCCTCGGTGCCCGGGATGGTGAAGGTGTTGCTGGTCTTACCGCCGCTGGCCTGGGCGATCACCACGGTGGCGAGCACCGCGACGAGCCAGGTGCCGAGCACGGCCCAGCGTCGCCGGAAGCACCAGCGGGCCAATCGGTAAAGGTAGACGGACATCGCGTCGCAACTCCTCGCACGGGGACAGGGCCGGATGCGCTGCGGGCGACGCTGCCCGCACTCCCAGGGCCAATGCTTGCCACACTAGGCATTTTTGCCTTTGCTGGCAAGTTTGCCGCATGGCCTAGGATGGCCGCATGCCACCGGCCTCTCCGACCCCTCCGAGCCCCGCGCCGGACCGTGCCCCCGGATTGCGCGAAAGGTCGAAGGCGAAGCGGCGCGCGCTGATTCAGCGCACCGCCATGCGGCTGTTCGCCGAACGCGGCTTCGAGCACACCACGCTGGCCGATATCGCCGAGGAGGCCGAGGTGGCCGTGCGGACGGTCACCGGCTACTTCCCGTCGAAGCTGGACTTGGCCACGTCCTTCGCCGACGAGATCGCCGCGCGGCTGACCGGCGCCCTGCCGGCGGCCTCGGACACGGACCTGGCCGAGGTGCTCGACGGGTGGCTCTCGGAGGAGGAGCAGCTCTTCGACCCGGAGCTCATGGGGCTCACCGATGCGATGTGGGCGGCGAACCCGGACCTGCTCGCCCTGGCCAATGCGCGCCTGGCCGAGGCCACGAAGGTGGGCCGGGCAGCGCTCATCGCCCAGGTCGGGCTGCCTGAGGATCACCCCACGATGGAGCTGTGCCTGGCAGCCGTGCAGGCGGTGATCGCCGCCCATTTCATCGCGTTCACGACGCACCTGCCGTCGCCCGAGCGGCACGACGCCGCCATCGCCTATCTCCGCGCCATCATCGACGCGGCCAAGCCCGCAGCCTGATGAGTGATCAGGCGGACCGGTCGGGCACCCGAGCGACGTCCGGCTGTTCCGGGCCGTGCGGGATGTCGAAGGATTCCTCGCCGGTGCGCAGCATTCGCAGCACCACGCTGGCGGCGTAGTCAGCGCTCTGCACCACCAAGCCCGGTCGGGGCGACGCGCCGAGGGTGAACATGCTGTCGCCGAATTCGGTGGCGGTGATCGAGGGCAGCAGCAGCGACACGGCGATGCCGTCGCCGGCCAGTTCCTGGGTCAGCACGGCGCTGAGCATGTTGACCGCTGATTTGGTCGACGCGTAGGCGCCGTGGCCGACGGCGGTGTACCGGGTGGTGCCGGAGCTGACGTTCACGATGCGTCCGAAGCCTTGTTCTCGCATGGCGGGCAGCACGGCCTGAGTCATCGTCAGCAGGCTGACGGTGTTGAGCTGCAGGATCTGGCCGAATTCGACCGGATCGACCTGGTCGAGTCGTCCGGCGATGCTGGCGCCTGCGTTGTTGACCAGTCCGTCGATGCGCTTGTGCCGGTCGAGGGTGGCGGCGACCAGGTCGCGCACCTGCGCGGGGTCGGTCACGTCGGTGGGGACGGCCAGCGCGCCGTCGAGTTCCTTGCTCAGCGCGGCCAGCCGGTCGGCGCGCCGCGCCGCGAGTACGGGATGGGCACCGGCGGCATGCAGTCGACGCACGGTCGCCGCGCCGATTCCGGAGGAGGCACCGGTGACGATGATCGTCTTGCCGGCCAGGTCGATGAGATCGGTCATGGGCCCATCGTGGACCAGAATGATCTCGCGCGGCGTGCGTGTACTAGCTTTCCTGACGGTTCGTTGATTCCAGGCTCCCGCCGACGGCGCGCCAGACCAGCGCGGCGGTGCGCTGCGGCCAGTTCTCCGGCGGTTCGAGACCGGCCAGGGCGCGCGCGTACCAGGAGCCGGTGCACAGCGTGATGGCCACTTCAAGGTCGGCCTCGGGGTCGATCAGGCCCAACGTCCCGGCCCGGCGCAGGATGCCCAGCAGGCGGGCCCGGCGCGGGGCGATGATCTGGGCCTGGTAGCGGGCGCGCAGCGCGGGGGCGGTGCTGTCCTGCAGCATCGTGCCGACCAGGGAGAGCCGACCCGGGCGCGAGACGCCGCGCTGGAAGTCGGAGAGTTCGGCCGCCAGGTCCGCCAGCGGGTCGCGGGAGGACGCCGCGGGCCCGGCGTCCGCGCTCATCTCGAGGGCGGCGGCGGCCAGCGCGGCCTTCGTGGGCCAGCGGCGGTAGAGCGCCTGGCGCGTGGTGCCGGCCTCGCGGGCCACCGCGGTCAGCGACATCGCCTCGTACCCGACGCCGGCCAGGTGCCGGTTCGCCACGGTCAGGATCCGCGTGTCGATCTCCGGGTCCCGGGCCCGCCCGCGGTGTTCTCCAGCCGTTGCCACGCTCGGGAGGCTATCATTCCAGAAGGCAATACAATACAGTATTGTATTGAAAGTTGCGCCATGAGAGGGAGACTATGGCCCACGAGACCGAGAACGACATCAAGCACGCGCGGGTACGGGAGTCGCTGCTGGCCGCGGGGTCGCTGCTGGCGTCCCGGCTCCAGCCGCACGAGGATGAGCGGCTCGAGGAGATCGGCACGCGGCTGCGTGACAGTGTCCTGAGACCGCTCGGGCAGACCGCCGCGGCGCAGCCGCCGCAGGCTGCCGTCGGAGGCGGCGACCTGCCCGCGTCGGCCGAGGTCGACGCGGAACTGTGGCGGCTGGCCGGGATGGCGACCCGGCTTCGGGTCCGGGCCGTGCACG
Source organism: Actinospica sp. (assembly GCF_035552695.1). Taxonomy (NCBI): domain Bacteria; kingdom Bacillati; phylum Actinomycetota; class Actinomycetes; order Catenulisporales; family Actinospicaceae; genus Actinospica; species Actinospica sp. Next base: position 12,615 of record NZ_DASZKT010000079.1, on the reverse strand, counting down.
ACGCGGCTCTTGCGGAAGCCACCGCCGCGCTCCAGGGCCTGGCTCTGAGCTTGGCCGACGAGACTGTCGCGACACAACGCCTCGCAGAACTCGAAGCTCTGCAGTCCGGCTTGGCCGCCGGTATCCAGGTCGCGGCCAACGGTCCGTACCTGGTCACCAACGCTCGGCGGGTGCTTGACGGGCTCGGCGTGCCGATCGCGACTACGCCCCAGACCGCGCTGTGCCGCTGCGGGAGATCCGGGCACAAGCCGTTCTGCGACGGCGCCCACGCCAGGACCGGTTTCACCGATGCGAAAGACCCCGACCGGGTGCCGGACCGGCGCGACACCTACGTCGGCCAGCAGGTCACCGTCCTCGACAACCGCGGCATCTGCCAGCACGCCGGCTACTGCACCGACCGGCTCGACACCGTGTTCCACAGCGGCAGCGAGCCCTTCGTCACGCCCAGCGGCGGTCGGATGGACGAGATCATCCGCGCGGTGCGTGACTGCCCGTCAGGAGCGCTGTCCTACGCCGTAGACGGGCACGAGGCACGCCAGGAGACCGACCACCATGGCACCCGCGAGCCGACCATCACGGTCACCGCGGACGGCCCGTACCGGATCACCGGCGCGATCGAGCTGACCGGCCACGACGGGGAAGACCACCCGCGCGCCGAGGGCGCCTCACGCGAGCACTATGCGTTGTGCCGCTGCGGACATTCGCAGAACAAACCGTTCTGCAGCGGCGCGCACTACTACGTCGAGTTCCGCGATCCGGTACCGGATGCCGATCACGAGCCGAGCATCTTCGAGTGGGCCGGCGGCCTGCCCGCCCTCGTCAGGATGACCCGGTTGTTCTACGAGAAGCACGTGCCCCAGGACCCGCTGCTCGCGCCGCTGTTCGCCACCATGTCCGCCGACCACCCCGAGCGAGTGGCCGCCTGGCTCGCCGAGGTCTTCTGCGGTCCGAAGAGCTACAGCAGCGAATACGGCGGCTATCCGCGCATGCTCTCCCAGCACGTCGGCAAGCACCTGACCGAGGAGCAGCGGGCCCGCTGGGTCGCCCTGATCCAGCAGTCCGCCCGCGAGGCCGGTCTGCCCAACGACGCGGAGTTCCGCTCGGCCTTCGGCGCCTACATCGAGTGGGGTTCGCGCCTGGCGGTCGAGAACTCGCAGACCGAATCCAAGCCCCCGCAGAACATGCCGATGCCGCACTGGGACTGGCAGACCGCGGCCGGCGCGCCCGGATCGCGCATCTCCGCCCTAGCGCCACACACGGATGGGGACCGCGAGGGCGCGGGGGAAGAATCTGGACCTGACGAGCCCGTCCTGCCCGCACCCGCCGAAGCCGTCCGGTTCGAGCAGCACATCAAGCCGCTCTTTCGGCGGTTCGACCGTCAGTCGATGCGCGGCGCCTTCGACCTGTGGGCCCACGACGACGTCAGCCGACATGCCGATGCGATCGCACAGCGAGTGCGTGCCGGCACCATGCCCTGCGATGGAGCGTGGCCCGCGGAGTACGTCGAGACATTCCAGCGCTGGATCGACGAAGGCAAGCAACCCTGACGTGTGGCGACTACGGACTATGCGACGACGTCCGCGTGGATGTCCCAAGCGCGGCGTCGTTCGCTGTTCGGGTCGTTCTCCAGCCGATCGTTGGTGTCGATGACGAGGGTGGTGCGCGTTTCCGGGATGTACTGCGGCCATGCGTCGGCGACGCCGTTCGCGGTGGCGAAGCGGAGCCAGGTTCTCTGCACGCGCTCCGAGACCTTCGCCAGTGACCGCCGTCCGCCGAGGAGGGTGAGGGCCCTCGGGACTCCGGGGGCTGATACTCCGAACACGGCGGCGAGTTCGACGCTGTGGGTCGCGCCGAGGCCCAGCAGCCGCAGCAGCGGGGTGGTGTGGTCGTACCGGTACATCCAGACGGGCGCGACCTGGCTGTGACCCTCGGCGACTTGGACCGAGCGATACCAGAAGAAGAGGTCGCCTGACATCTCGACCGCGCGCTTCTTGGACGGGTAGCCCGGGTAGCGTGCGGCGACGTGGTCCCGGGCCGCCGGGTCGGTGAGCTCGAAGTACCTGTCGAGCAGTTCGGGCGTGGTCGGCAGCACGTTGTCGCGTGTCTTGGCGAAGACGGAGCCTTCGCGCGCATTGGTGCCGATGATCAGCGGCACGGGGTGCGACCTGCCGGCCGCGAAGGCGTTGATCGGGTGGTCGGGTAGGAATTCGCCGTCGACGACGCTGCTGTAGACCAGTTGGCCCGGGGTTCGCTTCGTGTCGTCGGCGAACGCCCGCGTGGCCGTGTCCATCAGTTCTCCCGCCGGGGTGCGGCGCAGTACGTCGGCCGCGTCGGCGCGGGTGGCGCCGAGGGCTTCGACGAGGCGTGCGGCTCGTTCGGCCGCCTGTTCGCGGCTGGCGATGGCGCCCGGGGCCGAGGATTCGGCGATGGCGCTGTGGAAGAGCCCTGCCGCGGCGGGCAGGGTCAGCAGCGTGGTCACGGCGATCGCGCCGGCCGACTCTCCGAATACGGTGACGTTCTCGGGATCGCCGCCGAACCGACTGATGTTGCGTCGTACCCACTGCAGGGCGGCGACCTGGTCGCGCAGCCCCAGGTTCGACTCGATCGGTTCGGTCTCCGTGGCGAACGCCGTGAAGTCGACGAAGCCGAACACCCCGACGCGGTAGTTGAAGGTGACGAAGACGACGTCCCCATTGGCGACAAGGTCCCGTCCGCTGTAGGTGGCGGTGGCCGAGGTGCCCATCGCGTTCGCGCCGCCGAAGATGTACACCATGACCGGGCGCCGTGCGTCGGTTTCCTGCTCCTGCCGCAGCACGTTGATCGTCAGGCAGTCCTCGCTTGTCGTTCCGTTCCTCGGCACGGGACCCAGCGCGGCGAGCAGCGCTCCCCCGGTCTGCTGCATCGGGGAACGGCCGTACGCGCCCGCCTCCAGCGTCCCCTCCCACGGTTCGGCCGGCTGCGGTGCGCGCAAACGCAGCGGGCCACAAGGCTTTTCGGCGTACGGGATGCCACGCCAGGCGAGCAGCCCGCCTTCGCGCCGTCCCCGGACCAGGCCGGAATCGATCTCGACGAGGGCCGGGTCGGATACGGCTCGAGTGGTCATCAGGCTTGTTCCTTAGCGCTTCGGAAGCGGGACGGAAGCGGTCGGCCGCCGTCCTCGAAAGCGTAAGGCTGATGCGCCCCGGAGGCGCTGCGGAAGCCGCGCCGTCCACCCCGGAAGGCGAACTCCGCGTGCGCAGACAGGCCGGAGCGCTTAGCCTGCGGTCATGGCCAGCACCGAAGTGTTCGTCACGGTCGCGGGGCGCCAGGTGCGCATCTCGTCGCCGGAAAAGGTCTGCTACCCGGCTGTCGGGATTACGAAGCTCGAGCTCGCCGAGTACTACATCGCGGTGGCTGAAGGGCTGTTGCGCGCGCTCGCCGGGCGGCCGATGGCGCTGAATCGCTTTCCGGGCGGACTGGATGGCGGGAGCTCGTTCTACATGAAGCACGCGCCCAAGAGCCTTCCGGACTGGGTGCAGACGGCGGAGGTGGTTTTTCCGAGCGGGCGCACCGGTCACGAGGTCTGCGTGACCGAGCCGGCGACGGTGCTGTGGGCGGTGCAGATGAACGCGCTGGAACTGCATCCGTGGCCGGTGCGGCGTGAGGACACCGACCATCCCGACGAGTTGCGCGTGGATCTGGACCCGCAGCCGGGCTCGGACTTCGCCGAGACGGTCGAGGCCGCGACCGAGGCGCAGGCGCTGCTCACGGAGCTGGGCATGGTGCCGTTCGTGAAGACTTCCGGCGGCCGCGGTCTGCACGTGCTGGCACGCATCGAACCGCGCTGGTCGTTCATCGAGACGCGGCGCGCGGTCATCGCGTTCGCGCGCGAACTGGAACGGCGCCGTCCCGAGCTGTTCACGACGTCCTGGTGGAAGGAGGAGCGCGGCGCGCGGATCTTCGTCGACTTCAACCAGATGGCCCGTGACCGGATGCTCGCCGCCGCCTACTCCACCCGCGCCGTGCCGGACGCCCGGGTCTCGATGCCGGTGCGCTGGCCGGAATTGCCCGACGTCACCCCGGAGGACTTCACCGTACGCACGGTCCCCGGGCTGATCGCCGAGCGCGGTGACGCGCACGAGGGCATCGACGACGCGCCGGCGACCCTGGACGCGCTGCTGGAGATGGCCGAGCGGGACGAGCGGGACCGCGGGCTCGGAGACCTGCCGTATCCGCCCGAGTTCCCGAAGATGCCCGGGGAGCCCAAGCGCGTGCAGCCGTCCAAGGCACGCCACGCGGACTAGCTGCTCGGACCAGCCACTCGGACCAGTCATTCGAGCTACCCGCTCGGACCAAGCGCCGACTAAGCGCCGGGTCCGAGCACGTCGGCGAGATCGTAGGCGGCGGGCAGGTCCAGTTGGTCGTAGCCGCACGATTCGGGCTGCCGGTCCGGCCGCCACCGCAGGAAGCGCGCACTGTGCCGGAACCGGTCCGCCTGCAACTGGTCGTAGCGCACCTCGCAGACCCGCTCAGGGCGCAGCGGCACGAAGGACCTGTCCTTGCCCGCGTTCCACCGGTTGAGCGCGCCAGGGCGCCGATGCGCGCCGTCGTCCTCGCCGAGCCAGGGATGGTCCTCCCCCTCGTTGACGACCAGCGGCGCGAGTTCGTCGACGAGTGCCGCGCGCCGGGCCATGGTGAACGCGCTCGCGCCGCCGACGTAGTTGAGCACGCCGTCCTCGAGGTACAGGCCCAGCATGAGCGATCCGACGACCGGGCCGCTCTTGTGCAGCCGATAACCGGCCACGACGACATCGGCCGTGCGCTCGTGCTTGACCTTCACCATCGCGCGTACGCCGGGCTGATACGCGTCGTCCAGCGGCTTGGCGACCACGCCGTCGAGTCCGGCGCCCTCGAAGCTGTCGAACCAGGTCCTGGCCAGGTCGACGTCCTCGGTGGCGCGCGACACGCGTACGTGCGGATGCGGCGCGAACAGCTGCGTCAGCACCTCGTGCCGCTCGGCCAGCGGGCGGCCCGTCAGGTCCTCGTCGCCGGACGCGAGCACGTCGAAGGCCACGAATGTCGCCGGCGTCTCCTCGGCCAGCAGCCGGATCCGCGACTCGGCCGGATGGATGCGGTCGGTGAGCCGGTCGAAGTCGAGCCGGCTGCCGTGCACGACGACGATCTCCCCGTCCAGCACGCAGCGCGGCGGCAGCGCCTCGGCCAGGAAGCCGACCAGCTCCGGGAAGTAGCGCGTCAGCGGATTTCCGCCGCGGCTGCCCAACTCGATCTCGTCACCGTCGCGGAACACCAGGCAGCGGAATCCGTCCCACTTGGGTTCGTAGAGGTACCGACCGGTCGGCACCGTCGCAGCGGACCTGGAGAGCATCGGCTCGATAGGCGGCCTGACCGGCAGTACCATCGCACATCCTCGCTGGTCGTGTTCGGACCCAGCGCACCACGCCCGGCGCGCCCGGGCAACCGCTGGCGTCCGGGCCGGTGACGCTCAGGCGGCGGCTCGGGCCTCCTCGACCTCAACCTCGACGTCGGCTTCGACCCCGGACGTCTCGAGCGTAGGCGCGTACCGGCTCGCCGTCTCCTCGTAGAGGCGGGAGAGCTTGGCGGCCTGGGTGCGGGCGGTCAGCTTCGCGGCACGCTCGCGGCCTGCCCGGCCCATCGCGACCGCGCGCTGCGGATCGTCGAGCAGAACGCTGATCTTCTCGCTGAAGTCCTCGGGTGTGCCGTCCGCGAACAGGCCGCTGACTCCGTCCTCGACGATCTGGCTGATGTTCCGATCCACCATGACGACGGGCGTCGCGGCCCACGCGGCCTCGTTGACGACCAGCGCCTGGGTGTCGCAGGTCGAGGGGAAGGCGAACACGTCCGCGAGGCTGTAGTACGCGCCCAGGTCGGCGCGGTTCTTGCGGCCGGTGAAGGTGATCCGGTCGGCGCACGCGGTGGCGGCGGCCTGAGCGCGGAACTTGTCGTCCTCGTCGCCGGGGCCGATCAGCACCAGGCGGGCGCGATCGCCGCGCCGTGCCACGTGCGTGAACGCGTCGATCAGCAGGCTGAGGTTCTTCTCGCTGCCGATCCGGCCGACGTACAGCACGACCTGCTCGTCCTCGCCGATTCCGAGCTCCCGCCGGGCCGCCGCCACACCGGCCGCGGTCGACGGGATCTCGTCGACGCCGCTGGGCAGCGTGGCGATCCGGCTGGTGGTGTTCCAGCCGCCGAGCTGCGCCGTCATCTTGACCGACGGGGTGATGACCAGGTCGCAGCTGTTGTGGATCAGGGTCATGCCGCGTTCCACGACCTTCTGGTTCCACCGGTCGATGCTGCGCTCCGGCCGCACACAGGACCTGGATATCCGTCGCTCTCCGGAGCCGCCGCCGGTGACGTACGGCGCCAGAATCGAGAGCGCGACCACGCCCGGCAGCACGCCCGGGTAATGCGTGACGTATTCGTACAGATCCGTGTGGTACGTCGTGACGAGTGGCAGGTCGTATCGCCGCGCATAGTAGGCCCCGAACATGCCGATCTGCCCGGGTGTGTGGAAGTGGACCAGGTCGAGTTCGAGCTTGTCGACCTGCCGTCGGGTGCGCGGCGGATAGAAGACGCTGAACCGGTAGTCGTCGAAGCAGATGCCCTTCACGGCGGGGAAGCGGGTGACGCGCGGCGCCTGCTCGCAGTACCGCCGATCAGGGCTGGGCGCGAAAATGTAGACCTCGTGTCCAAGATCTTCGAGTTCGCGGCGCGCGTCCTCCATGGAGCAGGCAATTCCATCGGTGAATGGTAAGTAGCGGTCGCTGAAGAAACCGATGCGCACCCGGGGATCCTTTTTTGCCAGTACAAGCCGTGGACGGACTTCGTGGCCCCGCACCCTACTTCAGTGGTATGAAGATCACTATTATCGGCGACTTTCGGGCGTGTCGCATTGATTTCACGCGCGGCCGAAGAGCGCCGATTGTCGGTGCCGGCTGGCAGACTCGCCGGCATGAGCGATAGCGAAGTCGCGGCGAATGAGCCGAAGGCGGTCCTGCGGCGTTACCTGGTCAGCGCCCGGGAGGCGCTGGTGTGGAAGCTGGAGGGCCTGTCCCCGTACGACATGCGGCGGCCGTTGACGCCGACCGGCACCAACCTGCTCGGACTGGTGAAGCACGTGGCGAGCGTGAGCGCGGAGTACTTCGGGATCGTGTTCGACCGGCCGTTCCCCGAGCCGCTGCCCTGGTTCGTGGAGGGCGCCGAGGTCAACGCCGACATGTGGGCGACGGCCGAGGAGTCGACGGCGGAGATCCTCGGGCTCTACCAGCGGGTCTGGGAGCACGCGGACGCCACCATCGAGGCGCTCGACCTGGACGCGCCCGGCCGGGTGCCGTGGTGGCCCGAGGAGCGGGCCGCGGTGACCCTGCAGCGGATCCTGGTCCACGTCATCGCCGAGATCAACCGGCACGGCGGGCACGCCGACATCGTGCGCGAGCAGATCGACGAATCCGCCGGCCTCAACGTGCGCTTCCCGAACATCCCGGACCAGGACGAGGCCTGGTGGAAGCAGTATCACGCGCGGGTCGAGGAGGCGGCGAAGATCATTCAGACTCGGGAATGACCGGCAGGCCGCGGTCGTCGAGGGGCCAGAAGGGGTTGTGCGCGACTTCCCAGAGGTTGCCCTCGGGATCGGCGAAGTAGCCGGAGTAGCCGCCCCAGACGGCCTCCTGGGGCTGCTTCACGACGCGTCCGCCGACCTCGGCGACCTTGGCCAGCGCGGCGTCGACCTCCGCGGCGGAGGCGACGTTGATGGCGAGGCTGGAGCGGGTGCGGAACTCGGTGGCTGAGCGCTCCAGCGGGATCATCGCGTCGGCGGCGAGGTCGGGCTCGGGGTAGAGCGAGAGGATCGATCCGGCCAGCCGGAAGAAGCTGACGCCCTCGTCCGCGGGCACGACCCGCGGCCAGCCGAGGCTCACGTAGAACTCGGTGAGGGTCCGCAGGTTCTCGCAGCCCAGGGTGACCAGGCTGATGCGGGCGGGGACGGCGGGTCGTGCTGCGTTGCGATCTGGCATGCCTCTCAGGCTAAGCGAGAGGGCTGACGGAAGTGGGGGACGCCGGGGTCAGATAATCCGGCGCGACGTGCTCGGTGAGCCAGACGCCGTTCGTGCTGCGGAAGAATACTTGGCCGTCGGCGTGCATGCGTGCCGCGGCGACGCGGAGGACCGCGGGCTTGCCGTGCCGGGAACCGACCTTCGTCGCGGTCTCGACGTCCATCGAGAGGTGGACGTGGTGCCGGCTGCCGGGCACCAGGCCCTCGGCGAAGATCGAATCCAGCGAGCGGGTCGCAGTGCCGTGATAGAGCGTCTCCGGCGGGACGGTCGGCTCGTAGCCGAGCTCCACGGGGACGCTGTGGCCCTGGCTCGCGCGTATCCGCGTGCCGGATTCGTCATACTCGAACCGCTTCTTGTTGTTGTGCTCGACGACGAAGTCGAGGCGCGCCCGGCCGATCCGGCGGCCGCGGCGCTTGAGCGCGGCGAGCAGCACATCGACGTCGACCCAGCCCGCGGCGTCGAGCTCGATGCCGATCTTTCCGGGGTTGTGGCGCAGCACGCCGGAGAGGAACTTGGAGTCCCGGACGGCCGCCGACGCCGCGTCCGACTGCTCGCCCGACTCCCCGCCGGATTCCGGCTCTGACTCCGCGTCAACCGCTTCCGTCACTGCTGCTTGCCGCCCCAACTGCCGTAGTGCACGAGGTCCTCGATCGGACGACGGCGCGAACGCAGGTCACGCTTCTCGGGCTCGGCGTCGTAGCCGATCGCGATGGCACCGATCGGCTCGTACTCCGGCGGCACGCCGTACGCGTCGCGGAAGGGCTGCACCTGCTCGGGGATGATGCCGAAATAGAAGGCGCCGAGGCCCTCGTCCACCGCCGTCAGCAGCTGGAGCATCGCGGCCATTCCGGTGTCGATGTGCCAGAACGGCACCGGCCAGCGCGCCTCGTCGCGGTCCGTCCAGCCCTTGTCGGAGCGGGCGTAGCGGGCGAGGTACACGTCCTTGCAGGAGAACGGGACGAGCACCAGCGGGGCCGTGGCGGCGGCGGATTCGCCCGCGCCGCCGATGCCGAACTCCCAGAACCGAGCCAGGTCCTCGCCCGCGAGCACCAGCCACGCCTGGCCCTGGGAGAAGCCCGCGGAGGGGGCCCGGGTGCCCGCGTGCAGAATGCGCTCGAGGGCCTCGCGCGGGACCGGCCGCGCGGGGTCGAAGGTGCGCACCATCCGCCGGTACCGGATCGCGTCTCGCAGCTCCATCAGGACTCGATCTCCCTCTTGTCTCGCTCCACATGCTTGATGTGCACGCCGCCCCAGAACGCGAGGCCGCGGACCTCGACCACCACCGACGCCTCGCGCAGGCCCGTCGCGTTCGACCGGCTCTCCGCGAAGCCGCCCATGATGCCGACCCCGGTGACCTTCACGTGCACGTCCTCCGGCGCCAGGATCTGCACGCCGCCCATGATCGCGGTGGCGGTGATGACGGTGGTGCCGGTCTCGAAGCGCGCGTCCCGCAGGTCGATCACCGAGCCGCCCCAGAACGCCAGGGCCCGCACCCGCCTCGGCACGATCCACCGCCCGCCGAGCTTGGACCCGGACATGATCGCGACCGCGGTCGCCCGGTCATGGCGCTGCTGCTCGCCGACGACCAGCGCGCTCGAGCGCACCGGAGCCGGTGCCGGTGCGAGGCCCGGGCGCGCGTCCTCCGTCGGCAGGTCGGCCGTCAGCGGTACGAGTTCGCCGTACGTCCTCGCCGCGTACGCGGCGTCGAGCCGTTCCTCGAGCTCGTCGATCGTGATCCGCCCGTGCCCGGCCGCCGTGCGCAGCCGATCGGCCACCCGTTCGCGGTCGGTGTCGGAGGCGCGCATCTCGAGTTCGGCGCGCCGCCCTTCCGTGGAGTCGTCGTCGACCATGCGCAGAATCCTAGTCAGTGGACGGCGTGCCAGGCGATCAGATACGAGTGCACGGCGTTGGCGACCATCTGCACGGCGATCGCGGCGAGCAGCAGACCGGCGATCCGGGTGACGAGCGTGACCCCGGAGTCCTTGATCAGCCGCAGGATGTACACCGAGTAACGCATCGTCAGCCAGATGACGATGTGGATGGCCACGATCGCGGCGGCCACCGCCAGGAAGTCGCCGAACTTGTGGATCTGCTGCACGAACACGATCACGGCCACGATCGCGCCGGGACCGGCCAGCAGCGGCGTGCCGAGCGGGACCAGGGCCACGTTGACGTCGGTGGTCTCCGAGGGCTCGTCCGCGTTGCCGGTCAGCAGCTGCAGCGCGACGAGCAGCAGCAGCAGCCCGCCCGAGGCCTCCAGCGCCTCGACGTTGATGCCCAGGTACTTGAGGATCTGCTGGCCGAAGGCGGCGAAGCAGGCGATCACGCCGAGGGACACGGAAGCGGCCTGCAGCGCCAGCGACCGCCGGTCCTTCTTCGAGCGGCCCGAGGTCAGCGCCAGGAAGATCGGCACGGTCCCGGGCGGGTCCATGATGACGAACAGCGTCACGAGGCTGGTGCCGAACAGGGTCGCGTTGAACATGAGGGCCTTTACTCGGAAGGGCAGGAGTTTCCAGAGATTCGGCCCGGGGATCGGGGGCCGTTCGCTTGAAATCGACAGGAGATCCGGCGCTGTGGAACAGGGACCGGAGGCCGATCGCCCCGAAATCGGCAGGAGATCCGGCGCTGCGGAGCAGTGTACGAGCGCTCAGGCGTAGTCGGGCAACAGCGCGGCGAACGCCTCCGGATCGGTGGTGCACTGTCCGAGGACGACCGTCTTCCTGGTGCCGTGGTAGTCGCTGGATCCGGTGGCCACCAGGTTCAGGTCGCGGGCCAGGGCCCGCATACGCTCGCGGGTCGGCTCGTCGTGGTCCGGGTGGTCCGCCTCCAGGCCGTGCAGCCCGGCGTCGGCGAGCATGGCGATCTGCGCCTCGGTCACGGTCCGGCCGCGCTTGGCCGCCGCGGGGTGCGCGAAGACCGTCTTGCCGCCCGCGTCGCGCACCAGGCGGATCGCGTGCACGGGGTCGAGGGCGTACTTCTCCACGTAGGCGCGGCCGCCGTCGGCGAGCCAGAGGCTGGAGAAGGCCGCGTCCACGCTCGGCACCACGCCCGCCTCGACCAGCGCGCTGGCCACGTGCGGCCGGCCGATCGCGGCGCCGCGCGCGATCCGCTGCACCTGCTCCCAGGTGATCGGCGCGCCGAGCTCGCGGCAGCGCTCGGTGATCAGCTCGGCCCGGTGCTCCCGGTCGTCGCGCAGCAGGGCGCGCTCGGCGGCGAACTCGGGGGCGCCGCGGTCGAAGCCGTAGGCCAGCAGGTGCACCTGGATCCCGCCCTTGCCGCCGAAGCGGCAGGAGATCTCGGCGCCGGGCACGACGCGCACGCCGTGCCGCTCCCCCGCCGAGGCCGCCGCGTCCCAGCCGGCCGTGGTGTCGTGGTCGGTGAGCGCGAGCACGTCGAGCTTCGCCGCGGCGGCGTTGGCGATCAGTTCGGAGGGCGTGTCGGTGCCGTCCGAGCAACTGCTGTGCGTGTGCAGGTCGATCCGCATTCGCCCAGGTTACCGGGAGACCGACGCCAGCTCACTTCGAGTCAGCCGAAGAAACGCGACGAGAGGGTGCCGAGCGGCAGGTGCGGTATCTCGGCGAGGGCGTCGCGCAGGTCGGTGAGCACCACGTCGTCGTAGATCACGGCGCCGTCGACGGCGGGCCAGAGCACCATCCACAGCCACATCCCGCGCGCCTCGCCGACGAACACCGCGCGGTCGCCGGTGCCGGGCACCGTCCACATCGGGGTGGGCCGGCCGGCCGCGAAGACCTTGGCGTGCGCCGCGGTGTCCTCGAAGATCGGGCCGGGATCGGGCCCGGGCAGTCCGGCGAAGCGGGCGCCGATGCCGATGCCCATCTCCTCGGCGATCAGCAGCAGGTCGCCCTCGCCGCCGAAGGGCGAGGGCCCGCTGATCGCGACCACGGTGGCCCGCGCGCCGTCCAGCCGGTCGCCGACGTAGGCGAGTCCTGAGAAGCGCCACTGGCCGGGCAGCGGCCAGGGCAGCCAGAGCGGCACCTGCGAGTGCTGAATCACCTCGGCCAGGCCCTCCGCGTCCGGCGGAAGCACCGGCTGCACCGGGTGGACGGCGCCGTGCACCTCGCAGTGCCACAGGTCGACCGAGGCGTTGCCGCCCAGCGGGAGCGCTGCGGCGGGCAGCGTCGCGAGATCCTCGGGCACGGTGTCAGGCACCGCACCCACGAGGGAATCCGGGACCACCGGCAGGTGCGCCGAGGGATCTCCGGGAGCATGGACGCGATTCCCGCACCGCGGGCAACTGGGCTCGCCCTTCATGGTAGGAACCGTCTCCCGTCCGGGTGCCTCCCGTCAAGCTCTCGTCACCCGTCAGGGGTGCCCCGGTCTGCCCAAACGTCCACAGGACGACCGAAGAATGGTGGCCGGGCTCGCGGGTCGATGGCTCTCGCCTGGCGGCGTTCTCGGCGGTCGCCGCCCAAACCCAGGGCGACTCCCTCCTCGGCCTTGCCAGACTCGGCCCTCGACCCGCTCCCTGATCCGGCCACGATTCCTCGGTCGCACCTACGCATCGTCTTCGCCGCCCAGGCCGGAC
>NZ_DASZKT010000078.1:0-3247 GCF_035552695.1 Actinospica sp. | reverse complement strand
GCGTACACCTCGGAGTTGTAGCGGCCAGAGAGCCACAGGACCTTGCCGTCGGCGGAGATTCCGCCCATGTCCGGGCTGCCGCCTCCGGGGATCTGCCACTTCGTCTTCACGGCGTTCGTGGTGAAGTCCAGGACGCTGATCGAGCCCTCGCCGCGGTTGGTGATGTACAGGTCCTTCGAGTCCCGGCTGACGTACAGGCCGTGCGTTCCGGCGCCGGTGGGGATGAAGCCGGTGACCTTGAACTGGTCGCCGTTCAGCGTCCAGACCCCGTTGGAGGTCATGTCCGCGACGTACCAGGTGCTTCCGTCCGGTGAGATCTTCACGTCCTGCGGTTTGGCCCCGTGTTCCAGGTCGATCACGCCGAGCAGGGTGTGCTTGGCGGTGTCGACCTTGAGCAGTTGGCCGCTGAATTCGCAGGAGGCGATGAAGTAGCTGCCGTCCGGTGAGAAGTCGGCGTGGTTCACGCCCTCGCAGGGCACGTTGAGCGTGTCCTGGATCGCCATGGTGTGCGGGTCGCGGAAGACGATCTGCCGGTCGGCTTCCGCCATCACCATTGCGGATTTTCCGTCGGGAGTGAAGTAGAGGTTGTACGGGTCGTGTACCGGCACCGGTGTGCCGAACTGGCCGGTGGCCGGGTTGATCGGGGTGAGCGTGTTGCCCTGGTCGTTGTTGACCCACAGGGTCTTAAGGTCCCAGCTCGGTACGACGTGCTGCGGCTGCTCGCCCACCGCAACCGTGCGCACCACGTGGTAGGTGGTCGGGTCGATGACGGTGACGGTGTTCGATTCGGTGTTCGGGACGTACACGAAGCTCGGGTCGTTCTTGACCGCGGGCGAGAGCTGGTTGGGGCGGTCGGCCGCGTACAGGTCCGTCGGATCGTACTCGGGCATGCCCGACAGGGCGCCGGCGTGCATCCGAGCGTCCACCGCGCGGGCGCCCTGGCGCGGTCTGGCGGCCGCGGCGGTCCTCGCCGGGCGTCCCGCACTGCTCGCGCAGGCGGAGCAGGCCAGGACAAGGGCGGCGAGCGAGCCCGCACCGAGGAAGAAACGATGGCGTGAGTCGGTCCCCATCGCGCGGCTCCAAACTGTGTTCGAGGGCTGGGATACGGCCGGTCGCCTCGGCGGCAGAGCGCTGCCTGGGGCGAGCAGTTCGCGGGCGACCGCGGCGTGCGGGCGCGCGAGGGATAGATTGCACAGGGCACGACACTGTGTGTCCGGCCGCGAACATCGCAGCGGGGAGAGGAGCGCCCTGAGCGCACCCCGACTGCGCGGAGCGATATATCGAAGCAAATCGGGCGCGGTCACAGGGCGAGCCTAGGTGACGGCAGTTCAGTTCGGCCGTGTCTCTCATCCGACCGAGTGAGCCCCTCACCCGTGCGCAGCAAGGCCGATCGTTCACTGGTCGGCGTCACGTGCGTTCTGCCCGAGTCGGCGCACCGGGCATGAAGGCGCGCCGTGCCTGCCCCGGCGGAAGGTGGGGCATAACGATGGCGTTGTAGGCCGAACGTGTGAATCGCGCACCGCCGATTCCGCCATTTGCATCACTACTTCGACGCCACATGGATTGCATTGGGCAAAGATTGTCATTGCACACCGACGGCGGGCAGGTTCCCGCCGGCCGGACATCGCGAGGACAAGGAGCGAGACCCTCTTGCCTGCTTTACCGCGCTGATCCGCGGGTGTTCTGCCGCGGCATGAAGCGCCGGCGAACCGCGGCGAGACTCGGATCAGGATATTGAAAGCCCTGGTACCGCGTCAGCCCACGGATATGTGACCGAAATGTGGAGGGAGACCTGACCCGTGGGCGACGTCGGAGCACACGACGCCGAGCCCGAGCCCGTTGCGGGGCCGTGGCCGCGCCGGCGCAGCCTGCTTCTCGCCGCCGGTGGCATCGCGTTGCTGGGCTACGGGGAAACGGCGAGTAAGCCGGCACGCGATGTGGGGCGCCGACGGCAGCAGTCGGCCGGCAATACCGGGCAGCCTGCGCTCGACTCACATCCCGGCGCGACGCCGACAGCCCGCCGCGCGGGGACAGCGAACCCGGCGTCCTCCGCCGCGGCGAGTGCCACCGGTTCCACACCCCAGCCCTATGCGCGCGCGGCAGCCCGCCCGGTTTATCACATCGCGGACGCCGACCCGATGGCGATCGCACTGACCATGGACGACGGCCCGCACCCTCGCTACACCCCGCAGGTGCTCGAGGTCCTGGCGTACTACGGCGTCACGGCCACCTTCAACATGATCGGCCAGCAAGTCGATGCGAACCTCTCCCTGGTCCGCGAAGTCTCCGCGGCCGGACACACGATCACGAACCACACGTGGGACCACGCCGACATGCGCGCCTACCCCAAGGCCAGGGTGGCTGCGGAGATCGATCGGTGCAACGACGTGCTCGCCGCCGCGGGCCAGCACCCGAGGATCTTCCGGGCACCGTACGGCTACTGGACCCGAGAGATCCTGCAAGCCTGCGCCGCGCGAGAGCTCACCGCGCTCGGCTGGTCGGTCGACCCGCGCGACTGGGACACCGCGCACGTCACCACGTGGGACATCGTGCGCACCGTGCTGCGCCAGACCCGGGCGCACGACATCATCCTCGAGCACGACGGCGGCGGCGACCGCAGTAACACGGTAGCCGCACTCAAGATCTTCATCCCCCAGCTGCTCGACCGCGGCTTTCGATTCACCGCAGCCTGATATTCCAGCAGCATTCCGCTGTTCACGCTCAGCGCCCGACTCGCCGCGACCGATCTGCGCCGCGCCGCACGGCGAAGACAAGCAGCACCGCACAAGCACCCGTCCGTCGCCTCGGCCAGAGCGCGCGGATGCCCGGCCGCCCGGCGCGGCGAGCCAACCGCGGCCGGCCCCGCCAAATACACGCACGCCTGTTGGCGCCGCCGCCCGCGTTGAAACTGCGCGGCCACCCGCCGGGGTGCTCACCCCGTCGAGGTGAGCTGGAGCAGGCTTCCGATGGGACAGGACCACGCGCATCTGGCGATACGGCGGGCGAACGGGCCGGGCTGGTCACCGTGCGAACGCGAGGAGCAGGGCGAGCCCGACGCCGAGCAGGAAACCGAGCGCGTCGAAGACGAGCCATGGGCGTGAGAGCCTGCGTAGCCGTCGCAGTGCGCTGCGCCGCTCGAAGCGCAACAGTTCGCGGGCCAGGCCCGGGTCGCTTGTGGTGAGCTCCCGCTCGATGCCGTACAGCACGTCGCGGTCGTGCTCAGAAAGTCCGGCCACCGTCGCCTCCC
>NZ_DASZKT010000077.1:0-2114 GCF_035552695.1 Actinospica sp. | reverse complement strand
GCAGGAAGGCCAGCAGGTCAGCGTTGATCGTCTGGGCCTGGGTGGTCGGCATGCCGTGCGGAAATCCCGGGTAGGTCTTCAGCGTCCCGTTCTTCACGAGCCCCGCGGACAGCGGTCCGGAGTCGGCGTAGGGAACGATCTGGTCGTCGTCGCCGTGCATCACCAGGACCGGCACCGTGATCTTCTTGAGATCCTCGGTGAAATCGGTCTGGGAGAAGGCAACGATGCCGTCGTAGTGTGCCTTCGCCCCGCCCATCATTCCCTGGCGCCACCAGTTCTCGATGATCGCTTCCGATGATTCCACGCCGGGCCGGTTGAAGCCGTAGAACGGGCCCGACGGCAGCGCCCGGTAAAACTCGGACCGGTTGGCGGCAAGCTGGGCCTGGAGATCGTCGAACACGCTCTTCGGCAGGCCGCCGGGGTTCGCGTCGGTCTGCACCATGAGCGGCGGCACCGAACTGATCAGTACCGCTTTCGCGACGCGGCTCTCACCGTGTCGGGCGATGTAGTGCACGACTTCGCCGCCACCGGTGGAGTGCCCAACATGGATGGCGCCCTGGAGATCGAGATGGGCAGTCAATGCCGCCAGGTCGTCTGCGTAATGGTCCATGTCGTGACCGTCGCTGGTCTGCGTGGAGCGTCCGTGCCCGCGCCGGTCATGGGCGATGACGCGGTAGCCGTGCCGTAGGAAGAACAGCATTTGGGTGTCCCAATCGTCGCCCGAAAGCGGCCAGCCGTGGCTGAAAACGATCGGTTGGCCCGAGCCCCAGTCCTTGAAGAAGATCTCCGTGCCATCGGTCGTGATCGTGCCCATGCGCTGCTGCCTCCGTTGGTCAGGCCGTTGACGCCGAAACGTACGAGCTCCAGCCTAACCCACCTCTCGCTTCGCGCCGAACACCAGCGCCGATCACGAATCCGGCGCGGTACCGCGTCTCAACGAATGCAGGGCGCGGCACCACGCTGGTCGCGTCCCGGGGACGCGACCACGAGGAATAGTCAAGACCTGTGGATCGGCGTGTCACGCGACTTGCTGATCACCACCCTCTGATTCGTCGGGTCGTTCGATGAGCTTGCCGTTCTTGAATACCGCGCCCGGCTACGACGAGGAGCTGCGCAACTCGGTGTTCTTCGAGCGTGGTCTGCACGCGACGTCCATCTGCGGCGCGGTCGGCGCCGCGGTGGCCGTGGCGATGCTGCAGGGGAGGACGAGGCGGGGATCGCCTCCGCCGCCGGCATCGCGGCCAGCATGGGCACCCGGCCTGCTGGAGGCCAACCGCACCGGCGGGACCGTCAAGCGGGTCCACTGCGGCTGGGCCGCGCACTGCGGCGTGGCAGCGGCCGACCTGGCCCGGCACGGGCTCACCGGCCCGCCGACCGTGCTGGAGGGCCGCTTCGGGTTCCTGCAGGCGTCCTGCGGCGACCGCGCCCACCCGGACGCCGTCGTCCGCGGCCAGGGCACGGACTGGGAGCTGCCGCGCGTGGTCTTCAAGCCGTACCCGTGCAACCACTTCACCCACGCGGGCGTGGACGCCGCCCTGCGGCTGCGTGCCCAGGGGCTCGCCCCCGCCGACGTCACAGCGATCGAGCTGGGCGTCGCCAAGCCCGTCCTGCGCACGATCGCCGAGCCACCCGAGGCCAAGGCACGGCCGGCCTCCGGGTACCACGCGGCGTTCAGCGGCCCCTACACGGTCGCCGCGGCGCTGCTCGGCGGCGGCCTCGGCGTGTCCCACGAGGACTTCACCGACGCGCCGCCCGTGACCCGCCGCCTCGCCCTGGCCGCCCTGGTGCGCTGCGTCGAGGACGAGCGCTGCAGCACGTCGTTCCCGCACGACTTCCCCGCCGTCCTGCGCGTGACCACCCGCACGGGCGAGGAACTCGAGGCCTGCGTCGAGGTCAACCGCGGCGGCCCCGGCAACCCCCTGTCCGACGAGGAGCTGGCGAGGAAGTTCCACGACAACGCCGTGAGGTCCCTTCCGGAGGAGCGCGCGGCCGAGCTCGCGGCCCGAACGCTCGCCCTTCCTGACGCTCAGAGCGTCGAGGATCTCACCGCGCTGCTGACCTCGGCGGGGGAGCGCTGAGGTCGAGACAGTTACCGCTCCCGGACTCCGTAGGTC
>NZ_DASZKT010000076.1:0-29035 GCF_035552695.1 Actinospica sp. | reverse complement strand
CATGCACCCCCGGCTGGTCAAGTACGCCCACGAAATGCTCGCCCTCAAGCGCGCCGCCGACCGCGACCAGCCCTCCACCCCCAAATCGCTCTCCGACGCCGACGCCCTCGACTGGGCCAACCAACTGCTCTCCTCCTGCCTGTAAGCGCCCGCTCCCATGAGTACGTGACGCCCGGAGCCGGGGGATTTCAGCGACAATGACGCTGGGGTCACACCGACTGGACGCATGCGCTAGGAGCTTCGATGACCACTCCCGTCAGCACCGCCGTCAACCGCCGCTACAGCGCTCCCGAGGCGAAGCCCACGAGCTGGGAGGACACGGTGCGCGTCCTGGAGGCGGCCGAGCTGTTCTGGCTCACCACCGTTCGACCGGACGGCAGACCGCACCAGACCCCGCTCGTCGCCGCGTGGGGCGAGGGCGGAATCCACTTCCACACCGGCGCCACGGAGGTGAAGTTCGCCAATCTCCAGGCCAACCCGCACGTCGTGCTGACCACCGGCTGCGACAGCTGGGACCGCGGGCTGGACGTCGTGATCGAGGGCACGGCGGCGCAGGTGACCGACAAGGCGGTGCTGGAGCGGCTGGCTCCGCTGTGGGCGCCGAAGTGGGACGGCCGGTGGGCGCTGGAGGCGCACGAGGGCGGCTTCTCCGACCCGGGGGTGGACCACTTCACGAGCGTGGTCTTCTCGGTGACCCCGACGAAGATCGACGCGCACGCCAAGGGCGACCCGTTCGGCTCCACGACCCACCGCTTCTGACTCGAGGCCCGCCGCCTCAGCCCTCCGCGAAGTAGTGGCCGTGTTCGATGTCTGCGAGCAGGCCGGGGTGCGTCGGCTGCCAGCCGAGGAGTCGGCGGGTGTCGGCGTTGGACATCGTGATGTCGAGGGTGCTGAAGGGGAAGGTCTTGAAGTGCTCGGCGGCCTGCTCGGGCGAGATGCTGACGGGCTCGACGCCCAGGTGGCGGGCGATGGTCTCGGCGATGGTGCGGACGGGGATGCCGGGCTCGGTGGCGGCGAACAGCTGGGCGCCGGCGGGGGCCTTCTCCAGCGCGAGGGCGTAGAGGCGGGCGACGTCGAGGACGTGGGCCGCGGGCCAGTTGTTGGCGCCCTCGCCGACGTACGCGGAGACGCCGGTGGCGCGGGCGATCCGGATGAGGATCGGGACGAAGCCGTGGTCGTCGCGATCGCTGTGCGTGACCGGGGGAATCGCGACGAGGATCGTGCGTACGCCGCGGTCGGTCAGCTCACTGATCGCGTCGGCGACGACATGGCGCGGGTTCGCGGCGATGACCGCGTCGCGCTGCGGGTCGCCGGTGGGCTTCAGGCCGATGCCGATGAGGGTCTTGCCGGTGCCCACGAGCGCGCTGCCGAGCGCCTGCACGACGGCCAGGTCCGCGGCGGCCGCGTCGGCGAACGTTCCGGCGGCGATGCTGGCGTGGTCGAACGCCAGGTGGATGACGGCGTCGGCGTCGGTGGCGGCCTCGCGCAGTCCGTCGAGGTCGTTGAGGTCGCCGCGACGGACCTCGGCGCCCATGGCCTTGACGGCGTCCGCCGACGCCGCGGTGCGGGCCAGGCCGACGACCTCGTGGCCCGCCTGGATGAGTTCGGGCACCACAGCTGAGCCGATGTGGCCACTGGCGCCGGTGACGAAGACGCGCATGGGAAGCCTCCTGGTGAGACGAGGTGATGTGACTTGGTAACATCACGCTAGCACGGTGACGTTACCAAGTCACGTCACGACGGAAAATGAGGTTACTTGGTCACATCACCTATGCTGTGGGCATGGCTCGATGGGAACCGAACGCGCGGGAACGGCTCGTGCGCGCCGCGATCGACCTGTTCGCGGAGCAGGGGTACGACGCCACCACGGTGAACGAGATCGCGGAGCGGGCCGGCGGGCTGACGAAGACGACCTTCTTCAGGCACTTCGCCGACAAGCGGGAGGTGCTGTTCGCGGGGCAGGAGTTGCACAGCCGGGTGCTGGCCGAGGCGATCGAGGCGATGCCCGAGCCGGCTTCGCCGCTGGAGGCCGTCGCCGCGGCGCTCGACGCTCTCACGGCGACCTTCGCGGAGGACCGCCGAGAGATGGGTCGGCGGCTTCGGACGGTCATCGACAAGAGCATGGAGTTGCAGGAGCGGGCCGCGTTCAAGCGGTCGGTGCTGGCTGAGGCGATGGTCGGCGCGCTGCACGAGCGGGGCGTCGGGGATCCCTCGGCGAGCTTGGCCGCGGAACTCGGGGTCCGGGCGTTCCACGGCGCCTTCGCGCGGTGGACGGACTCGGCGGACGGCCGGGCGCTTGGGGAATTCGCCCGGGAGGAGCTCGCGGGAATACGAGCCGCGATATCCGAGCTCGGATAGAGGTCGTCAGACAGGGCGGCCGTCGGACGGCGGCCGTCCGGCAGCGGCCGGACCCCGATCGACGACCAGGCCCGGCTCGCCGATTGAGACGATCGGCGGCGTCCGCGGACCGGGCGGTAGGGTCCGTGCGCAGGTGGCGGGCCCACCAACCGTTCTTTGACCGGTACTCAGCGAGGAGTGATGGACGTGACCGAGCTCAGCACGCCGGGGCAGGCGTCGCAGTCGGACACCCCCGTGCTGGCGGAGCTGAAACTGCTGCGCGCCAGCATCGACAACCTGGATGCAGCATTGGTGCACCTGCTCGCCGAGCGCTTCAAGTGCACGCAGAAGGTCGGCGAGCTCAAGGCGGCGCACGACCTGCCGCCCGCGGACCCGGCGCGCGAGGCCGAGCAGATCAAGCGGCTGCGCAGGCTGGCCGAGGAGGCGCAGCTCGAGCCGCAGTTCGCGGAGAAGTTCCTGAACTTCATCGTCGAAGAGGTCGTGCGGCACCACAAGCTCATCGCGGCCGCCGTTGCAAAAGGTGCATAGCCGGACATGTCGGGCTAGCGTGGCGGGTGTCGGGGGAGCCGCATGATCGCGGCTACTTCCACCCATCACCTAAGGATGTGAAACCCCATGCCCGATCTCGAAGAGATGAAGGACAAGGGCCAGGAGTCCGCTCAGCAGGCTCAGGACCAGGCCGCGCAGCAGGGTGAACAGGCCGAGCAGCAGGGCCAGTCCATGAAGGACAAGGCCATGGACCAGGCCAAGAAGAAGATGGACGCCAACCAGGACGGCAAGTTCGACGCCGAGGATGTCAAGAAGATGGGCGAGGACGCCGTGAACAAGGTGAAGGGTCTGTTCAAGAAGGACTAGCCCCCCGCCACGAGGGACGAGCTCGCCCGCGCGGCGGCGGCCAGTCGGGTGACCGGCGGTCAAGCGAGGTCGCGGAGCGGGGAACGGCGTGCCCGGGTGCCCCGGTCCGACGGAAGCGTCGGCCGGGGCACCCGTGCGTCCGCGGCGGCGAAGCGGTGCGGTAGTGCGGACCGCATGCTCCGCACCGCGGACGTGTGCACCCGTGCGCGGGTCAGCGGCCGCGCACGCGGCGGATGGTCTCGGAGTACCAGTGCGCGCTGTGCTTCAGGGTGCGCTGCTGCGTGTCGAAGTCCACGCGCACGATGCCGAAGCGCTTGTCGTACCCGTAGGCCCATTCGAAGTTGTCGAAGAGCGACCAGGCGAAGTACCCGCGCAGGTCCGCGCCCTCCTTTCGGGCTACCGCGACCGCCGCGATGTGGTCGGCGATATAACCCGCACGGTCTACGTCGTGCACGTAGCCCTTCTCGTCCGGCTTGTCGGCGAAGGCGGCTCCGTTCTCCGTGACGTACAGCGGCACCCCGGGGTACTCGCGGCCGACGCGGCTGAGCAGCTTCGCGAACTCGTCGGGCATGATCTCCCAGTCCATGGCGGTCTGCGGCCGGCCCTGGAGCACGTGCCGGGAGACCGGCGCGCCGTCGGCGTCGAGGATCGAGCCGTCCTCGGCGCGCCCGCTGAGCTGCATGCCGAAGTAGAAGTTGATGCCCAGCGCGTCGATCGGGGCGCCGATGATCTCCAGGTCGCCGTCCTGCACCGGGATGGTGACGCCCTGCGCGGCCAGGTCCTCGACCACGTCGGCCGGGTAGCGCTTGTGCCACAACGGATCCATGTACAGCCGGTTGTTGAAGCCGTCCGCGCGGCGCACCGCCTCGTGGTCCTCGGCGGCGTCCGTCTCGGGCGTCGCAGGACCCAGATTCAGCGTGATGGCCAGCTCGAAGGGATTGCCCGCCTGCGCCGCGAGTTCCCGCATGCGCGCGCCGGCCAGGCCGTGCCCGAGCAGCTGGTGGTGCGCGGCGGCCGCGGCGTCGGCCAGGCTCTTGCGGCCGGGCGCGTGCACGCCGCTCAGGTAGCCGTGCGTCGTGACGACCGAGGGCTCGTTCAGCGTCGTCCACGTCGTCACCCGGTCGCCGAGCCGCCGGTAGGCCAGCTCCGCGTAGTCCGCGAAACGGTAGGCCGTGTCCCGGTTCGGCCAGCCGCCCGCGTCCTCGAGCTCCTGCGGCAGGTCCCAGTGGAACAGCGTCGGCCAGGGGTCGATCCCGGCCGCGAGCAGCTCGTCGACCAGGCGATCGTAGAAGTCGAGGCCGCGATCGTTGCCCGGGCCGCTGCCGCCGGGCTGGATCCGCGGCCAGGCCAGCGAGAAGCGGTAGACGTCGAGGCCGATCTCGCGCATCAGCGCGACGTCCTGCGGCATCCGGTGGTAGTGGTCGCAGGCCGGATCGCCCACTTCCCCGTTGTCGATCGCGCCCGGCACGCGGCAGAACGTGTCCCAGACCGAGTCCGTGCGACCGTCCTCGGAGACGGCCCCCTCGATCTGGTACGCCGAGGTGGCCGTCCCCCACTTGAAGTTCGCGGGGAGGGTGCCGATGAGCTGCTCCGAGGGCTCGGCGAAGGGGTCCGAGGTCGTGGCAGTGCCTCCGGAAACGGTTGCGGAACCGGTTCCGGAACGGGGCGCGGCGTGGTCAGGGGCTACGGTGGTGTCCAATGTCAGTCCTCTGTATCGGGGGTGGCGTGCAGCCAGCAGGCGACGTCGCGTCCGGGCGCGGCCACCGTCAGCAGCGGGCGCTGGACGGAGCAGGGCTCGAACGCGTGCGGGCAACGCGGGTGGAAGGTGCAGCCGGTAGGCATCGCGCGCAGGTCGGGCGGCGAGCCGGGGATGCCGGTCAGCTCGCGCCGCTCGCCGCGCAGCGCGGGGAACGAGCCGAGCAGGCCCTTGCTGTAGGGATGCAGCGGCTCGCGGTACAGGTCGGCGCTCGGCGAGCTCTCCACGATCCGGCCGCCGTACATGATCGCGATCCGGTCCGCGAACTCGGCCAGCAGCGACAGGTCGTGCGTGATGAACAGCACCGCGAAGTCGAACTGCTCGCGCAGCTTGATCATCCGGGACAGGATCTGCCGCTGCATCACCACGTCCAGCGCCGTGGTCGGCTCGTCCATCACCACGACCTGCGGACGCAGCGCCATGGCCATGCCGATCATCACGCGCTGCCGCATCCCGCCGGACAGCTGATGCGGATACGACTCGAGCCGGTCGTCCGGGATCCCGACCAGCGCCATCAGTTCCCTGGCACGGTCGAGCCGCTCGGCCGGCCGGGTGTCCGGCTCGTGCGCCTTGATCACGTCGGTCAGCTGGGTGCGGATCCGGTGCACCGGGTTGAGCGAGTTCATCGCGCCCTGGAAGACGATCGCGGTCTGCGCCCAGCGGAAATGGCGCAGTTCGGCGTCGCTGAGCTGCAGCACGTCGACCGGCTCGCTGCCGGGCGCGTGGTAGATCACGCGTCCGCCCGCGACCACGCCGGGCGGCGCGAGCAGCCGCGTCATACCGTAGGCCAGCGTCGACTTCCCGCTGCCGCTCTCCCCGGCCAGGCCGAGCACCTCGCCGCGATGCAGGGTCAGGTCCACGTCGCGCACGGCGTGCACGGCCGACTCGCCGACTCCGTAGTCCACGCTCAGGTTCCTGAGTTCGAGCACGGGCTCGCCGACGGCGCGGCGTCGCGCGACGCCGTCCTCGGACGAGGTCTCGACGATCTCCATCGCGCTCACCGCGCATCCCCTTCCTCGACCGCGAGCACGGGCGTGAACCCGACCCGCATACGAAGCCTGCGACCGGCCCTCGTGCGGATCCGGGCCTTGCTGCCGGCCCGCAGCCGCGGATTGACGAACTCGTCGATGCCGAAGTTCAGCAGGGCCAGGCCCGTGCCGAGCAGCGCGATCGCGAGGCCCGCCGGGACGAACCACCACCAGGCGTTCTGCGCCAGCGCGTCCTGGCTCTGCGCCCAGTAGAGCACCGTGCCCCAGTTCCATTCCGAGACGTTGATGCCCACGAACGCGAGCGTGATCTCGGACAGGACGGTGAACACGACCGTGCCGACGAAGCCCGAGGCGATGATCGCGGTCAGGTTCGGCAGGATCTCGAACCCGATGATCCGCCAGGTGGACTCGCCGGTCGCGCGCGCCGCCTCGACATAGTCGCGTCGGCGCAGCGAGAGCGTCTGAGCCCGCAGCAGCCGCGCGTTCCACGCCCAGGACGTCAGCCCGATCGTCAGAATCACGATCCAGCCGCCGTTGTTGGGCGTCGCCGAGGTGATGATGATCAGCAGCGGCAGCGCTGGAAGCACCAGGAAGACGTTCGAGAGCACGTTCAGCGCCTCGCCGCCGCGTCCCGGCAGATAGCCCGACGCGATGCCGATCAGCAGCGAGAGCACCGTCGCGATGGCGCCCGCCGCGAATCCGACCACGATCACACCGCGCGTGCCGACGAGCAGCTGGCTGAAGATGTCGCGGCCGAGCTGGTCGGTGCCGAACCAGTGCCCGGAGGACGGCGCGGCGACGGGGGCCCCGCCGGTCGCGTCCGGGCTGTACGGCGCGAGCCACGGCCCGATCACCGCGAAGAGCACGAAGAACAGCAGGATCAGCGCGCCCGCGGTCGCCTTGCCGCTGCGGAGAAACCTGGGTCTGCTCAGTTTCGCCACGGTTCAGCCCTCCTTGCGGGTACGCGGGTCGAGGAGCAGGTACGCCAGGTCCGCGAGGAAGTTCGCGGCCAGCACGGCGAGCGTGATGACCAGGAAGATCCCCTCCATCAGCGGATAGTCGTCGGCGCCGATCGCCTGGATCAGCAGTGTGCCGACGCCCTGGTAGCTGAAGACGATCTCGACCAGGAACGTTCCGCTCACGATGAAACCGAGCGAGAGCGCGAAACCCGAGACGCTCGGCAGCAGCGCGTTGCGGGCCGCGTAGCTGAACATCACGCGACTGTCCGACAGGCCCTTGGCGTGCGCGACGGTGATGTAGTCCTCTGACGCGACCGTCACCATCATGTTGCGCATTCCGAGCAGCCAGCCGGCCATCGACGAGACGACGATCGTCGCCGCGGGCAGCAGCGCGTGCTGGATCGCGTTGCCCACGAAGGACGGCGTCCACACCGGTGTCAGGCCCTGCGCGAAGCTGCCGGAACCGGGGAAGAAGCTGCCGGGACCGGCGAGCACGCTGATCCCGATCAGGCCGAGCCAGAAGTACGGGATCGAGGACAGGAACGCGGTCGCCGGGAGCAGCCCGTCCAGCCAGGAGCCGCGCCGCCAGCCGGCGAGCACGCCGAGGCCGGTGCCGATCACGAAGCTGAGCACCGTGGCCGTGCCCACCAGGAACAGCGTCCACGGCAGGTAGGAGCCGATCAGCGTACTGACGGGTACCGGGAACTGCGAGAACGAGATCCCGAGGTTTCCGTGCACCAGCTGGCCCCAGTAGGAGACGTACTGGCTCCACACGCTCTGGTGCTTGTCCAGGCCGAACAGCGCGGTCAGCGAGGCGATCGCGCTGGAGTTGATCTGGCCCTGGAACTTCGTCAGCAGGGCGCTGACCGGGTTGCCCGGCAGCGTCCGCGCGATGAAGAAGTTGATCGTGATCGCGGCCCACGCGGTGAAGAGGTAGAACGCGAGCCGCGTCAGCAGCCGTTTCATGCGTCACCTGCCTCGGATGCGGGCGTGGTCGGGGTCGCGGTCCCGGACTCGGAACCGTCGTAGAGCCAGCACGCGGCCCACTGCCTCTCGTTCACCTCGAAGCGCGGCGGCACGTCCGTCCGGCAGCGCTCCATCACGTGCGGGCAGCGCGGATTGAACCGGCAGCCCTCCGGCGGCGTGACGAGGCTCGGCGGCTCACCGAGGTCGTCCTCGGCGAGTTCCGCCGTGCCGACCGCCGACGCGATCCGCTCCGGGTCCGGCGCCGAGGCGATCAGCAGCCGGGTGTACGGATGCGCCGGGCTCTGGGTGACCGTCTCGCTGTCCCCGCCCTCGACCATCCGGCCGGCGTACATCACCATCGTGTCGTCCGCGAAATAGCGGGCCGAGGCGATGTCGTGCGTGATGTAGAGCACTGCCAGGCTGAACTGCTCCTTCAGGTCGCGCAGCAGGTTCAGCACGCCGAGCCGGATCGACACGTCGAGCATCGAGACCGGCTCGTCGGCCAGCAGCACCTCCGGCTCGGCGGCGAGGGCGCGCGCGATGGCGACCCGCTGCCGCTGGCCGCCGGAGAGCTCGTGCGGGTACTTGGCGAGGTACTGCTCGGCCGGGGTGAGCCTCACCCGGCCGAGCAGGTCGGCGAGCGCGTCCTCCAGGTCGCGCGCGTTGCGTCCCGCGTGGCCGTGCACGCGCAGGGCCCGGGTCAGGTGGTAGCGCACCGTGTGCACCGGATTCAGCGAGGCGAACGGATCCTGGAAGATCAGCTGCACCTGCCGGCAGTAGGCCCGGAACTTGCGTCCGCCGCGCACCGTCACCTCCCGCCCGTGCAGCCGAACCGCGCCGGCGGTGCGCGGTTGCAGCTGCGCGAGCAGGCGGGCGACGGTCGACTTGCCCGAGCCCGATTCACCCACCAGTGCGGTGACCCGGCCGCGGTGCAGGCTCAGGGCCACGTCGTCCACAGCGTGTACGGCCGCGCCGCGGCGCAGGACCTCTCGGCCCGCGCCGCGAACGGGGAAGTGCTTGGTCAGGCCCTCGGCTTCGAGAACCGCCGTGGTCTGTTCGGCCGTCATCAGGATCCCGAGACCGGCTTGAGCTTGAGGATGATCTGCAGCGAGTTGATCAGCGTGGGCTGCGCGGGCGCGTACGGGTTCGTGTCGTCCGGCCAGCCGGTGAAGTTCTTCGTGCTGTACTCGCCGCCGCCGTTGGCCGCCATGATCGGGATGAACGGCATCTGCGTCACCTCGATGTTCTCGAGGGTGTTCAGCGCCGTCGTGCGCTCGGCGTCGGTGCTCGCGCTGGCGTACTGCTTGAGCGCGTTGGTCGCGTCCGTGCTCTGGAAGCGGCCGAAGTCGGTGTTCGCGGTCTGGCCGATCGGCGTGTAGCCGTCGAAGATGGTCGCGTACAGGTCGTACGGGGTGGCGCCGTTGTTGGTCCAGTGCAGCACGCCCTGGAAGTCGCCGTCCGCCACGTTCGTCGTCCACGTGTTCGCGTTCGGCTGGGAGACGCTCGCGCTGATGCCGATCGTCGCCAGGTCGTTCTGGATCAGCGTCAGGTCGGTGTCGTAGTCCGACCAGCCGGCCGGGTCGGCGAGCTGGATGGAGACCTGCTTGCCGCCGTACATCAGGTTGTTGCCGCTGTAGCTGAAGCCGGGAGTCGAGGACAGCAGGGACTTCGCCGTGGTCGCGGAGACGCTGGCGGTGTCGCTGGTGAACTGGCTGCCGATGTACGAGTTTCCGGCCGGGGTCGGGATGCCGGTGTTGCTGGTGACGACGGGGTAGAAGTAGCCGTCCTCACCGGTCTTCACGATCGTCTGCCGGTTGATCGCGTCGTTCATCGCGATGCGCAGGTTGGCGTTGTTGAACGGCGCGATCGTGGTGTTGAGCCACAGGCCGTGGTCGCCGAGCACGGCCGGGAACCACAGCTTCAGGTGCGCGGGGTCCTTGGCCGTGTAGGTCACCGAGGGGTTGGGGATGAAGACGAAGCTCCAGTCCGCCTGCTCGTCGGTCAGCGCCTGCGTCTGCGTCGTGTTCGACGAGTACGAGGTGTAGTGCAGCGTCTTGATCTGCGGCAGCGTCTGCCAGTACGAGCTGCGCCGGGTGAGCGTCGCGGTGTTGCCGGAGAACGAGGTCAGCGTGTACGGGCCGGAGCCGACCGGGCTCGCCACCGCGTTCGTCGCCGGGTTCGAGATCTTCGACCAGATGTGCTGGGGCACGATGAACTGGTTCAGGATGTGCGTCTGGTACACGAACTGCGAGCTCGGGAAGGTCAGCGTGACGGTGTTCCCGCTGCTGGAGACGTCGCCGAACGTGATCGCGTACGAGTTCAGCGTGGCGTTCGCCTTGACCAGGTTGAAGGTGTACGCGACGTCCGCGGCGGTCAGCGCCTGGCCGTCCGACCAGGTCACGCCGTTGCGGATGGTCAGCACGAGCTTCTGGTAGTTGTTCGACCAGGTCCACGCACTGGCCAGCCACGGGGTGCCCGGCTGCGCGGGCTGCACGGCGTTCGTCATCACGAGGGGTTCGTAGATGACGTTCTTGTAGCCGAGGCTGTTGGCCGCCGAAGAGCTCAGGAACGGGTTGTTGTTGTCCGACTGCGCCCCGTTCGGCATGCCGATGTTGAGCACGCCCGAACCGGTGCTCGAACTGCTGCTCGAGCTAGTGCTGCCGGATCCGCCGCACGCGGCCAGACCACCTCCGGCGAGCAGGGCGGCAGCCAGCGCAGCTATAGTTTTTGTTGTACGCATGTATCCCTCACTTGAGTCCCTAACTCATGGATGACGTGCGAGGGATCGCAGTACGCCGCGGCGTACGACGGATCCCGTTCCCCCCGGCCCGCCGTCGGCAAACGGTGGGCCGGACGGCTTCTCAACCGACGGGAACCTCAGCGCCCCTCGCCTGTGGCAGCGAGGAGCCGCGCACCACCAGCTCGGTGGGCACTATGTGCGGTTCGTCGAGGAGCTGTTCGCCGCCGTCGAGATGCGACATCAGCAGCCTGGCGGCCGCCTCGCCCATCCCGCGCATCGGCTGGCGGACCGTGCTCAGCGGCGGGTTCGTGTACGCGGCCAGCGGCACGTCGTCGAACCCCACCACCGCAACGTCCTGTGGCACTTGGATCTTGGCCTCGGCCAGGGCCTGCAGCACGCCCGCGGCCGAGAGATCGTTGTGTGCGAAGACGGAGTCGAAGGGGACGCCGGATTGCATGATCCGGGTCATCGAACGCAGCCCGCCCTCGAAGGTGAAGTCGGCACCCTCGACCAGTCTCGGGCTGATCGGGTGGCCGGATTCGGCCATCCGCGCACGGAATCCGGCGAGTCGTTCCCGCGAGCAGCCGAACCGCAGCTCGCCGGTGATCACCGCGGGGCGGGTGCGTCCCTGCGAGAGCAGGTGCTCGGCCGCCGCCTCGCCGCCGGCTCGATTAGTTGTCGCGACCGACGGAAAACGCGGCCGGTGCTCGCGATCGTCGATCAGCACGACCGGCAGGCCCTGCTCGTGCAGCGAGGTGATGTAGTCGAGGGTGCCCTCGGGCTCGATCACCACGAGGCCGTCGAAGGACTTCGCAGAGACCTGACTCGCGAAGCGGCGCATGGACTGGTCGCCCTGGGTGCAGGTGAACACCATCAGGCCGTAGCCGGAGGACTCGACCACGTCGATCGTGCCCTGCAGCACTTCTCCTATCCACGGCCAGGTCAGCGAGGGTACGAGCATCCCGATAACCCGGGTGCGTCCACGCGCGAGGCCCACGGCCCCGGCCTTCGGCACGTAGCCCAGCTCGGCGATGACCTGCCGCACTCGGGCCGCGGTCGCCGCGTCGAGCTCGCCCTTCCCGTTGAGTACGCGCGAGACAGTGGTCTTGCTGACGCCGGCCCGCGTGGCCACGTCAGTGATCGTGATCGGCAACACTGCCTCCCTCGAAACCGCCCGGTACCGGTTCCGTAACCGGTACCGTTGGAGGAAGTAAAGCTCCGGGGCCCGCGCGCGTCAATGCGCTGTTCGTAACGAAACGAACATCGCAGGTCGCAGCGTTTTGATCATCGAATCCTGTCCCGGGAAACGGGCAAAGCGGGTATATCGGAACACTGTAAGGGTTGTCCGCGTGAACAATCCCCCACAGTTTTCGGCCTTGCGGTCTATCGTGGTCCGTACCGCAAGACGTGGACAGACTTGCATAGTTTCTTGCACTCTCATGCCGTATACTTGCAGCATGCCAGGCAAACTCTCCGATGTGGCGAAAAAGGCCGGGGTCAGCGAGGCCACGGTCAGCCGGGTGCTCAACGACAAGCCCGGGATCTCCGCGTCCACCAGGGCCGCGGTCCTCACGGCGCTCGACGTGATGGGCTACGAGCGCCCGACCCAGCTGCGCGGCGAACGCGCCCGACTGATCGGACTGGTGCTGCCGGAGCTGCAGAACCCGATCTTCCCGGCGCTCGCCGAGGTCGTCGGCGGTGCACTCGCGCAGCGCGGGTTCACCGCGGTGCTGTGCACCAGGACGACCGGCGGCATGTCAGAGGCCGACTATGTGGACATGCTGCTTGAGCGCCAGGTCTCCGGCATGGTGTTCGGCGGCGGCCAGTACGCCGAGGCCGACGCCCCGCACGGCCACTACCTGCGCCTGCTCGACCTCAGGCTGCCGGTGGTGCTGGTCAACGCGGCCAGCGAGAACCTCGACTTCCCCAGGGTCTCGACGGACGACGCCGTGGCCGTGGAGCAGGCCTTCGGCCACCTGGTCTCCCTCGGCCACGAGAAGATCGGGCTCATCCTCGGCCCCCCGGACCACATGCCGAGCCGCCGCAAGCACGAGGCCTTCGAGGTCGCGGCGAAGAAGGCGGGCCTCACCGTCCCGAAGTCCCACGTCGAGCACACCATGTTCTCCATCGAAGGCGGCCAGGTCGCCGCCTCGCGGCTGCTCAAGCAGGGCGTCACCGGCGTCGTCTGCGCCAGCGACCCGATAGCTCTCGGCGCGGTCCGCGCCGTCCGCCGCGCCGGCCTCAAGGTCCCGCAGGACGTCTCGGTGGTCGGCTACGACGACTCCGCCTTCATGAACTGCACCGACCCGCCCCTGACCACCGTCCGCCAGCCCCTCGAGGCCATCGGCCGCGCCGCCGTGGCGATGCTCGTCGGCCAGATCGACGGCATCCCCGTCACCGCCGAGGAACTCCTCTTCGAGCCTGAGCTCGTGGTCCGCGGATCGACGGGCCCGGCCCCGGTTCCGGCTGCGGTCTGACCTCCCAGGGCCAAGGGAGATATCGCCGCCCGGCTTTCATGTGAGCCGGGCGGCGATGGCGTGATTGGGTTATTCGGTGCCCACCAAGATAATCGCCGCTTCGCGACAGTGACAATAAACCGGCGCCTGGCTTCCAGCGTGCGTGCCCCGCCTCGGCGGCCGGCGGAAACCCGGCAGGAATGTGCCGAGTGAGAGCGCAATCGTGTTCGTGCTAGCCCTACCTCGGAGTCTCGTGGCTGTGCGCTGTTGGCGCGCGGCGGGGGAGCGGACTATCGAGGTATTGCAGCTCGCGAACTCACCGCGGGCGCTTTGGGGAAGGGGAATTCGGCTGGGTGCTTTGCGGACTGCCGCGGTCACGGCGCTTACGGCTGCTTCGCTTGTTGCGGCGGTGTTGCCTGCGTATGGCGTTGAAGCGACGGCAACGGCGAAGACAGCGGCCAGAACGACCACAGCGGTGCCGACGCTGTCGGCGGGGCCGTTCCAGGTCGGCGTTGAGGACGTCAGTTGGCGGCGACTGGGAATTACGGGATTCCCGAGGGCGTGAACGTCGACTGGTCGGCGATTAAGACGCATGAGCGCATTGGGGCGCCGGTCGCGGCCGGGCGGCATCCGGTGGTGCTTTATTCGCCGGGGGCGGGGATGTGCGGGCGTGGGATTCGGTGCTTGTCGACCAGTTGGCGAGCGAGGGGTATGTCGTCGTCACGATCGATCCGACGTACGAGTCGGCGGCCGTGCAGTTCCCGAAGGGCCGGATCGTGCCCAGCGATCTGCTTTCCTGGTACGCGAAGGCGCTGCAGGCGGGGACCGTGCCGCAGTTCCTCAAGGAGGTCGTGGATACGCGGGTCCCCGCGGATACGGAGTTCGTGCTCAACTCGCTCAACACGCTGCCTGACGGGCTCGCGAGCGCCGTCGATGTGCAACGGATCGGAACGCTCGAGTACACCGCGGGAGACCCGACCGACACGAACTTCTCGCCGGTCGCTGAGCACTGCCTGGCCGCGCCCTTCCTGCTGCTCGGCAGCCAGTCGAAGGACGCGTGCACAGCCGCCACCGACCCGTCCTGCGCGGCGGTTCTGAACCACAGCACGTGATGGCACGCCGCCATCACGCTGCCGGGGACCGAGCACGGGTCGTTCACGGATGCCGAGACGCTGATCCCTCATCTGGCCACGGAAAACCCGACGATCCCCCGGTCCACGGTGACGGGGGACGTCGGTACGGCGGATCCGCGAGCGGTGACCGCCGAGGAGGAGACGATCATCTCCGGGTTCTTCGGCGCGACGCTCGACTGAGCCGAGCGTCGCGCCGAAGAACCCGGAGACCGGAACCCGGAGACCGGCCGCTCAGCCCTTGACGCCGCCCGCGGTGAGGCCGGACATGATGCTCCGCTGGAAGATCAGGAAGAAGACGATCGTCGGCAGGGACGCGATCGCCAGCGACGCCATCAGGATGTTCTCCGGGATGCCGTCGCCGGTCAGGTTCAGCAGGCCGGTGTTGACCGTCGACTTGGTCGGATCGGTCAGCACCAGCAGCGGCCAGAGCACGTCCTTCCACACGGCGACCGTGCCGAAGATGGACACCACGCCCAGGATCGGCCGGGACATCGGCAGCACGATCGACCACAGCGCGCGCACCGGCCCGGCGCCGTCGATCGCGGCGGCCGCGAGCAACTCCTCCGGGATGGAGTCGAAGAAGCGCTTGAGCAGGAAGATGTTGAAGCCGTTGGCCACCGCGGGCATCCAGATGGCGACCGGCGAGTTGATCAGGCTCAGGTGCAGCACCGGTATGTTGATCGCGGTCAGGTAGTTCGGGATCACCAGCACCGTGGCGGGGATCATCAGCGTGGCCAGCATCATGCCGAGCACCACGTTGCCCAGCACCGGGCGCAGCTTGGAGAGCGCGTACGCCGCCGCCACGTCGAACACCAGCTGCAGCACCAGGGCGCCGGCCGCGTAGTACGTGGTGTTGAGGATGTACTTGCCGAGGTTGAAGTCCGACCACGCGGTCGAGTAGTTGTGGAAGCTCAGGCTGTGCGGCACCAGCGTCGGCGGGCTCTGCAACACCTCGGACGCCGACTTCAGGCCGCTGCTGAACACCCAGTAGAGCGGGAACAGGAAGACCAGGGTGAACACCAGGATGGTCAGGACCAGCAGCACCCAGTAGACCCGCCGGGCGAGCGGCCGGTTGAGCTGGGCCCGGGAGATCAGGGTTCTCGTCTGTATGTCGAAAGCCGACATGTGCTACTCCTCTCCGCGCCGGCTGAGCCACAGGTACGCCCCGGAGAAGACCCCGAGGACGACCAGCAGAACCGTTCCGATCGCCGCTGAACCGCCGAAGTTGTTGAAGTTGGTCGCGTCCTGATACAGCAGGTAGACCAGCGTCCCGGTGCCGTTGGCGCCGTTGGTGAGCACCAGGGACTCGGTGAACGTCTGCATGGTGGCCACGACCTGTAACAGCAGCATCAGCGAGAGGATCAGCCGGGTCTGCGGGATGGTCACGTGCCAGACCCGCTTGGCGATGCCCGCGCCGTCCAGTTCGGCCGCCTCGTAGAGCTCGCCGGGGATCCCCTGCAGGGCCGCCATGTAGATCAGCACGCCGCTGCCCATGTTGCTCCACGTGGAGAAGATCACCATGCACAGGATGACGAAGGTGTTGTTCGGGGACTGCAGCCAGGTGGAGGTCGGCAGGTGCAGGTCGTGCAGCACCGAGTTGAAAAGTCCGCTGTTGTCCGGCGCGTAGAACCACTTCGACCACAGGAACGCGGCGGCCACCGGCGGCAGCATCACGGGTAGGTAGACCAGCAGCCGGAAGTACCACGAGGCGTGCCGGAACTCGTTGAGCCCGACCGCGAGCAGGAAGGGCACCGCGTAGCCGAAGACCAGGGCGAGACCGGTGAACACGAGCGTGACGCGGACCGAGGTCCAGAAGCCCGGGTCGTTGAGCATGTGCTCGTAGTTGCGCCAGCCGCCCCAGCCCTCGCTCTGCCCCACCAGGTTCAGGTGCTGGAAGCTGAGCAGGATCTCGTGGATCATCGGGTACCAGGACCACAGCGCGAAGCAGATGATCGCCCCGGCGAGGAAGAAGTATCCGCTGACATTGCGCCGCACCCGGCGGCTCAGCGAGGCACTGCGCCGCTCGGGCCCCGGAGGTCTGCCCGCTCCCGGCAGGCCGCGCGCCCGGGCGCGGGAAACGTTGATGGTCGCCATCGAAGCTGCACTTCCGCTCTTGTGAGGACGCCGGGCGTCGGCTGTCGGATAAACGCGGTGCTGTTGCGAACGCCGTTCCCGCCGGCTTGTGGTTCCGGCGGGAACGGCCTCGTGGATCGCCTTGCTACCGGGGTCTGCCGGCTACTGGTTCTGCAGGATCGCGTTCGCACCCGTCTTGAAGGTGTCGAGGAGTTGCTGCAGGTTCGCGTTCGAGTTCGTCAGCGCGGCGTACATGGCTTTGTCGCCCTGCGCGTAGATCGCCTGCGCCTGCGGCGGCTCGATGACCAGCTGCATGTTCGTCAGACCCGCGGTGTACGCGGAGAAGTTCTGCGTCGGCACGTTCGCCGAGGCCTTCTCGTCCGTCGACGCCTGCTGGTCGGCGGCCGACCCGGAGGTGAACAGGTCGGGCTCCGGCAGGCCGACCGGCTGCCCGGCCTTGGCGGTGCGGGTGTAGTTGAACTGGCCGTCGTTCGGCGTCAGGAACTCGAAGTTGAGGAACTTGATGCCGGCCGTGATCTGCGCCGGGGTGTCCTTCTTGTTGAACATGTACCCGTCACCGCCGAGCAGGGTCGCGCTCGGGCCGCTCACACCGGGCAGCGGCGCCATCGCGATGTTGGTGTACGGGGTGTTGTAGGTGGCGTGCATGTTCGTGACCGTGTCGGGCGCGCCCATGTACATGCCGAGCTTGCCGGTGCTCATGATCTGCTGCGGGTCCTGCCAGGCCAGACCCTGCTTGGTGCCCATGTCGTTGTCCACGAAGCGCATCTGGTGCAGCATCTGCAGCACGGAGAGCCCGGCGCTGGTGTCGAACGCGGCCGTCGCGCTGCTTCCGGTCCCGCTGACCATCTGCCCGCCGCGGGAGAAGAGCTCCGCCGCGAAGTGCCAGCCGCCGGTGTTCTGCGCGCTCAGGTCGACGTACCCGATGTAGCCGGGGCCGAGTGCGCTGATCTTCTTGGCGTCGGCCGCGACGTCGGTCCAGGTGGACGGCGGGCTGGTGATCCCGGCCCGCTGGAACAGCGTCGTGTTGTAGACCAGGCCCTCGTCGTAGTTGTTCACCGGGATGCCGTACAGGTCACCGGAGCTCGCGCTGCCCTGCCGGTACACGTTCAGCAGCTGCGGCAGGATGCTGCTCTCGTTGGCGATGTCCTTGACGTAGGACTGGATGTCCGCCGCCTGGCCCGCCGCGATGACGTTGGCCGGGTCGGTGAACGCCGTGTAGAACACGTTGTCCTCGGTCCCGGCGGCGAGCTGCGCGGTGAACTTCGCCGGCACCTCGCAGGGGTTCGCGTCGTCGCCCTTGACCGTGATGCCCGGATTCGCCTTCTCGAAGGCCGCGATGTCATCAAGGAAGAACTGCCGCTGTGCCTTCTGCGTGGTCGGCGGCTCGCACCCGACGGTGATGGTCACCGGCCCGGAGGCATTGTTAGACGACGTGCCGGACCCGCTGCTGCTCGAGCAGGCGGCGGCGGATAAAGCCATTGCCGCGGCTGCGGCGATCGCCACTGTGCGGCGAGCGCCGGCACCTCGGCGGACCGTACTGTTCATAGATCTGCCTTCCCTCACTGGACATGAACGTCTGTGGTCTTGCCCCGGGTGCGTTCAACGTACTGACCCGGACATGGCTTCGCAAGATAGCGATGAAAACTCGCAATGACACGACTTGATTACGACGATCAAGGCCGCACGTCCGGTAAGTGATGCTTCCGGCGCCGTTCCCTTGACTCCGCGTCGAGACTCAATATCCGTGGGCGGATCTCCGGCCCGAAGCGTCCGGAAAGCGTAGATCTAGTTTTTGCAGGTTTCATGCAGATCTCTTGCGGGCCTGAGTGGCGCCATGTACGTTGTGCGCAACCGGCACGCGAGCAGAGAAGGAGCCGATCCGTGACTCTCCAGTGGTGGCGCGACGCGGTCACCTACCAGGTGTACGTGCGCAGCTTCGCGGACGGGAACGGCGACGGCGTGGGCGACCTGCGCGGTATCCGCTCCCGCCTGCGCTACCTCGCCGACCTCGGCATCGATGCGATCTGGCTCAATCCCTGGTATCCCTCGCCGATGGCGGACGGAGGCTACGACGTCTCCGACTACCGGGACATAGATCCCGACTTCGGCACGCTCGACGAGGCCGACGAGCTGATCGAAGAGGCGCACGCGCTGGGCATCCGGACCATCATCGACATCGTGCCCAACCACGTGTCGGATCAGCACCCGTGGTTCCAGGCGGCGCTCAAGGCGGGGCCGCGGTCCAAGGAGCGGGCCCGCTTCTGGTTCCGGCCCGGCCGCGGACCCGGCGGCGCCGAGCCGCCGAACAACTGGGTCTCGCACTTCGGCGGCCCGGCCTGGTCGAGGATCACCGAGGCCGACGGCACTCCGGGGCAGTGGTACCTGCACCTGTTCGCCGACGCGCAGCCGGACCTCAACTGGGAGCAGCCGGAGGTCCGCGAGGAGCACCTGAGCATCCTGCGATTCTGGTTCGACCGCGGCGCCGACGGAATCCGCATCGACTCGGCCGCGATCCTGGTCAAGGACCCGTTCCTGGCCGACCTCGACCCGGACGCGCCGGCGGACGCCCCGCATCCGTACACCGATCGCGACGGCATCCACGAGATCTACCAGGAGTGGCGGGCGGTCGCCGACTCCTACCCGGAGCCCAAGGCGCTGATCGGCGAGGTGTGGTTGCCGGACCCGCAGCGCTTCGCGATGTACCTGCGGCCCAACGAGATCCACACCGCCTTCAACTTCTCGTTCCTCTCCTGCCCCTGGGACCCGACCGAATTCCGCAAGGTCATCGACGAGACGATCGCCGCGCACGAGCCGGTCGGCGCCCCGGCCACCTGGGTGCTGTCGAACCACGACGTCACCCGGCACGTGACGCGCTACGGCCGAGCCGACACCAGTTTCGCCTTCGCCACGCGCAGCTTCGACACGCCGGTGGACCTGGAACTCGGCACCCGCCGGGCCCGCGCGGCGGCGCTGCTCAGTCTGTCGCTGCCCGGATCCGCGTACGTCTACCAGGGCGAGGAGCTCGGCCTGTGGGAGGTCGAGGACATCCCGGACAACCACAAGCACGACCAGATGTTCTTCCGCACCAACGGGGTCGACCCCGGACGCGACGGCTGCCGAGTGCCGCTGCCGTGGTCCGGAGACGCGCCGCCGTTCGGCTTCAGCCCGCCCGACGCGACCGCCGAGCCGTGGCTCGCGGAGCAGCCGGCGGAGTGGAGCCGGATGACGGTCGAGGCGCAGCAGGGCGATCCGGGCTCGATGCTCGAGCTGTACCGGCAGGCGCTGCGGCTGCGGCGGGCCGAGGAGGGACTGGGCACGGACCGCGAGGGGCTGCGCTGGCTGGACTCGGATGCCGAGGTGCTGGCCTATCGGCGCGGTGCGGATCTCGCCTGCGTGCTCAACTTCGGCCCGAACCCCGCGCCGCTGCCCGAGCACCAGGAGATCCTGCTCAGCAGCGGACCGCTCACCCAGGACGGCCGGCTTCCGTCCGACACCGCCGCGTGGATCCGGCTGACGACAGCGGCCGGGGTCTGACCCCGACGCTCCATTGCTTCCCCGGTCCAAGCTAGGGCAGGGAAGGGTCGACGGTCGGGAGTCTGTTGAGGGTGCGGACTCCCGACCTGTCGGCCGCCAAGAACGGCTGGATCCAGAAGTTCCCTGAGATCAGTCCCGCTGCAGCACGGTTCCGTAGGGCGCGTCCACCCGCAGCCAACGGCCGATCCGCGCGAGCTGCGCCATCTCGTCGGTCCGCTCGGCGTCCGGGCCGAGGAATCCCAGCGCCTGCGCGGCATGCGCGGTACGCAGGGTCAGCGGCGCGGCATCCGAATCAGGATCCTGCACCGCCTCGACCGGACGGCTCCAGATCTCCTCGCCGAGCGCGTCGAGGCCCGCGCGGTCGAGGCCGAGGGCGCGGAAGCGGAAATCCGCGTTCCCCTGGCCGGCGGCCCGGCCGAGTTCGCGCACGCTGATCAGCCCGATCCGCGTCCACCCCGTACGCGGCGGCAGCAGGCCCGCCCACGACGGACCCCCGACCATCGTGTCGGGCACCAGCACCTGACAGTCGTCCCGCGAGATTCCCTCGAGCAGCTTCCCCGCGACCACCGTTACGTCGAACGGCTCAGTGCCCTGCTGTAGCGCGGACAGCCGCAGCGCCAGCACGGGATGTCCGCCGAACGGAGGACCGCTGTACGCGGCGGCGGCCGGACCCACGCCGACGAACCGCACGACGGCCGACTTGTCGAAGTGCAGCAACCGTTCCAGATACGCCCCGAGGGCCGCACCGTCACGCGCACTCGCAAACCAGATCAACACGTGGGACGCCCCTTAGTCGGCCTGCAGGTACTGCTCCAGATAGAACTTCTCCTCCGGAGCGATTCGCCGCGGACGCTGCTCGGCCAGGTCGAAGGGCACGAGCGTGGTCCTCGCGGTCGCGTACACGACGTCGTCATCACGCACCTCGTACGCGCAGATGAAGGACGCGACGCCGATCTTCGTCACCCAGATCTCCACGCGCACCGGCGCGGCCCGGTAGACCAGCGGCCGGTGGTAGTCGATCTCGTGCCGCGCGACGACGGTGCCCAGGCTGAACTTCTCGACCCCGGCCTCCCGCGCGGTCTCGAACATCCAGTCCACGCGGGCTTGTTCCAGGTAGCGCAGGTACACCACGTTGTTCACGTGGCCGAAGGAGTCCATGTCCGCCCAGCGCAGCGGGCAGAGATAGACGTGCCGCCGGGTGGTCACGGACGAGCCTTCAGCGAGATCAGTCACGAGTGAGCTTCCGGTAGGTGACCCGGTGCGGCCGCGCCGCCTCCGGGCCGAGCCGCTCCACCTTGTTCTTCTCGTAGGATTCGAAGTTGCCCTCGAACCAGAACCACTTCGACTCGCCCTCGTACGCCAGGATGTGCGTCGCGACGCGGTCCAGGAACCAGCGGTCGTGCGAGACGACCACCGCGCAGCCCGGGAAGTCGAGCAGCGCGTTCTCCAGCGAGGAGAGCGTCTCCACGTCCAGGTCGTTGGTCGGCTCGTCGAGCAGCAGCAGGTTGCCGCCCTGCTTGAGGGTCAGCGCCAGGTTCAGCCGGTTGCGCTCGCCGCCGGACAGGATCCCCGCGGGCTTCTGCTGGTCCGGGCCCTTGAAGCCGAAGGCCGAGACGTACGCGCGGGACGGCATCTCGACCTGGCCGACGTGGATGAAGTCGAGCCCGTCCGAGACCACTTCCCACAGTGTCTTCTTCGGGTCGATGCCGCCGCGGTTCTGGTCCACGTACGAGATCTTCACGGTCTCGCCGATCTTGACCTTGCCCGCGTCCGCCTCCTCCATGCCGACGATCGTCTTGAACAGCGTCGTCTTTCCCGCGCCGTTCGGGCCGACGACGCCGACGATGCCGTTGCGCGGCAGGGTGAAGGACAGGTCGTCGATCAGCACCCGCTCGCCGAAGCCCTTGTTCAGGTGCTCGACGTCGACGACCACGCTGCCAAGCCGCGGGCCCGGCGGGATCTGGATCTCCTCGAAGTCCAGCTTCCTGGTCTTCTCCGCCTCGGCCGCCATCTCCTCGTAGCGCGACAGGCGCGCCTTCGACTTCGCCTGCCGGCCCTTGGCGTTCGAGCGCACCCACTCGAGCTCCTCCTTGAGCCGCTTGGCGCGCTTGACGTCCTTCTGGCCCTCGACCTTCAGCCGCGCGGCCTTGCTCTCCAGGTAGGTCGAGTAGTTGCCCTCGTAGGGGTACGCGCGGCCGCGGTCCAGTTCGAGGATCCACTCGGCCACGTTGTCCAGGAAGTACCGGTCGTGGGTGATCGCCACGACGGTGCCCGCGTACTTGGCCAGGTGCTGCTCGAGCCAGAGCACGGACTCGGCGTCCAGGTGGTTGGTGGGCTCGTCGAGCAGCAGCAGGTCGGGCGCCTCGAGCAGCAGCTTGCACAGCGCGACGCGGCGCTTCTCACCACCGGAGAGCACCTTGACGTCGGCGTCCGGCGGCGGGCAGCGCAGCGCGTCCATCGCCAGCTCGAGCTGCGCGTCGAGGTCCCAGGCGTTGCGGTGGTCCATCTCCTCGCCGAGCTTGCCCATCTCCTCGAGCAGCTCGTCCGAGTAGTCGGTCTCCATCTGCTTGGTGACCGCGTTGTACCGGTCGACCAGGGCCTTGGTCTCGGCGACACCCTCCTCGATGTTGCCGATCACGTCCTTGTCCTCGTTGAGCTTCGGCTCCTGCATGAGGATGCCGACCGAGTATCCGGCGCTGAGCGTCGCGTCGCCGTTCGACGGCTGCTCCAGGCCGGCCATGATCTTCAGGACGGTGGACTTGCCCGCACCGTTCGGACCGACCACGCCGATCTTCGCACCCGGCAGGAAGCTCAGCGTCACGTCGTCGAGGATGACCTTGTCGCCGTGGGCCTTACGGGCCTTGCGCAGGGTGTAGATGAACTCAGCCATGTGTTCAGTCTATCGGGCCGGACGGACCGCACCGGACTAGTCGTGCACGGTGCCGAACGCCTCGCGAGCGCGCCGGTGCCGGTCGAGTTCGGCCTCGGCCGGGGTGAACAGGCCGTCCTGGGCGACGGCGGCGAGCTCGACCGCCAGCGAACCCGCGGCCACCTGGCCGGATCTGATCGCCCGGGCCCGCGCCGCCGAGCGCGCGCGCACGTCGAGCAGCACCGTGCCGAACAGCCCGACGACCACCGCGCCGACCCCCGCGGCCGAGAACGCGGCACCGAATTTCGGCAGCACGCCGGCGCCGCCGACGATCGCACCCGCCACTCCGGCCACGGCGAGCAGCAGGAACAGCACGTGGCCGACGCGCGGCCCGACGGTCCCGTCCTTCGCGCCGCCGATCGCCTCGATCTCGCTCTGGCTGAGCGCCGCGTCCAGCTGCTCGGCGACCTCGCGCCGCGAGCCGGTGACCTGGGAGCGGATCGCGCGGCCCCATTCCTCCGGCAGCTTCTGCGTGATCGCGCCGGCGAACTGGCCGAGCACCCGGTCGAGGCCGCCGCGGTCCACCGGCACGGCGGCGGGCGCGTCCGGCCCGGCGGTGCGGGTGACGGTCGGATTCTCCTTGCTCCGTCCCTTCCGGACCAGCGAGCGCAGCGGACTTGAAACGAGCGGCAGCGCGCGGGCGGTGGCCCGGGCGGCGACCGCGTCGGCCAGGCTGGAGACCCCGGCGGCGGCGCGCAGCCCGGCCAGCGCGCGCTCCCGGTCGTTGTCAGGGATCTGATCGCCCTCCGGCGGCGCGCCGATCAGCGGCGCGAGCTCGGCGGCGGCCCGGTCCACGTCCGCGGCCAGCCGGTCGGTCGCCGCGCGGCGGCCCGCGACCAGTTCGGCCAGCTCGGTCCGCAGCTCCAGCAGGCCCTCGCCGGTGCGCGCGGAGACCGGCAGGATCGTCACCCCGTCCAGTCCGTCCGCGTCCACCAGCCGGCGCAGGTCGCCCAGGCACTCGGGCAGCGCGCCCGGCGGCAGCTTGTCCACCTGGTTGAGCAGGATCAGGGTGACCCCGCCGTGTGCCGACAGAGGCTTGAGATACTCCTCGTGCCAGGCGGCGTCGGCGTACTTCTGCGGGTCGGTGACCCAGATCAGCAGGTCGGCGAACTCCACGGCCCGGTCCACGCTCTCCCGGTGCTCGGTGCGCAGCGAGTCGTGGTCGGGCAGATCGGCCAGCACCAGTCCGGCCAGCGAGTCGCGCGCCGGCTCCAGTTGGCCGCGGCGCGCCGGGGCCAGGTCCAGCGGCGACTCCCGGCACAGCTGGCGGCGGCGGTCCACGCCGAGCCGGTCCAGCAGCGGCCGCGCCTCCTCGAGCCCCTCCGCCTCCCAGACGCAGGCCAGCGGCTCCGCGGTGGTCGGGCGGCGGACCGCGACGGGCGACAGGCCGATCCCGACGAGCGCGTTGAACAGCGAGGACTTGCCGACGCCGGTGGGCCCGCCGAGCACCACGAGGGTGTGCTCGGCGGACAGCGCGTACCGCCCGGCGGCCCGCTCCAGCACCGCGCGGGCCGGTTCGAGCGCGGCGTCCTCCAGCCGGCCCTTCGCGAGCTCCACGACGCGCCCGAGCGCGTCGAGCCGCGCGCCGACGCTCGGCCCGTTCCCGTCCGCCCGTGTCATCGCCCTGATCTCCCTTGGTCGTGCCGCTCATGTCTCCGCCGACGCCGGCCGCGCGAGCCGCCGCCGTCTCTGTCGCCGTCTCCGTTACCGCGCCCGCTGCACCGCGTAGCCCGCCTCGAGCAGGTTCTTCGCCGCGTCCGGATCCACGCCGAGCTCGGCCAGCATCCGCGGGTGCCGGTACGCGTAGCGGTCGAACAGCGCGCCGAGCGCCGCGTCCAGCGCCGACGCGCCCTGCTCGGCCAGCCGTTCCGCGAGGCCGCCGGGGAAGACCTGGTCGGCGAGCCGGCGCGTCGCGGCCACGGCCGGGGTCGGCGGCTCCACCTTGCGCCGCCGCCGCTGCCGGGGCAGCTCGCGTCCGCAAAGCACGGTGGCGATCAGCACGGCGATCCGGAAGTCGGGCTCGTTCTGCGCGCCGTCCGGCTGCAGACGGGTGCGTGCGATCAGGTCGCCGAGCCGGTTCGCCCACTCCTCAAGCTCGG
Organism: Actinospica sp.; assembly: GCF_035552695.1. Lineage (NCBI taxonomy): Bacteria > Bacillati > Actinomycetota > Actinomycetes > Catenulisporales > Actinospicaceae > Actinospica > Actinospica sp. The sequence goes on along the minus strand of NZ_DASZKT010000076.1, from coordinate 4,167 downwards.
GAGCGATCGCGCCCGCCTGCTTCCACGCGGTGGCCGCGACCTCGTCCTCCCCTTCGGCCGGGATCGTGCCGCGCCACTCGTGCGCGACCTGCTCGGTGGCGCGGGTGATCGCGGCCGAGACCTGGTCGGCGATCGCGGTCAACAGCAGCCGGCGCGCGCCGGATCCGGCACCCGACGAGGGGTCGAGCAGCGTCTCGACGCGCGCGGGACCGATCAGCGACTGCCACTCGACCAGCGCCGCGCCGCCGATCAGCTCGCCCGCGGCCACCGCGTCGTGCAGCGCGGCCCGCTCGCCCGAGTAGGCCAGGTCCGCCTGCACCCGCAGCCGGTTGGCCACCTCGCTCTGCTTGGTCAGCGCTTCGTAGAGGACTGAGATCTGCTGCGGCAGGTCGTCGAGCAGGCCGAGGATCGTGCGCTGCACGGCGGCCAGCCGGGCCTCCGGGTGCTGGCTGATCGCGCGCAGCCAGGTGGCCAGCTGGTCCAGCAGGTACTCCGGGATCAGCCCCGCGGTCAGCGACGTCTCCGGCACCGTGAAGATCGGTATCTCGGTACTCGCGTGCGGTAGATAGGTATCCAAGAGCTCCGCGAACGCCTGATTGACCTCGCCGGCGGCCTCCGCCGGGACCCGGTTGAGCACGACGGCCACGCTCAGCCGGCGCCGCCAGGCCTCCTGCAGCAGTTCCCACGGCACCGCGTCGGCGTACCGTTCTGCGGTCGTGACCAGCAGCCAGCTGTCCGCCGCGCCGAGCAGCCGCCGCCCGGTCTCCCGGTTGCCGCGGTGCACGGAGTTCACGTCGGGCGCGTCGATCAGCGCGAGCCCGTAGGGGATGGCCGGGTGCGCGGCCAGCGTGAAGCCCTCGGGCCGATTGCCCGTCCGCGGCTCGAACGCCGGAGTGCCCACCGCCCCGCCCGCGCCGTGCGGCCGGTCGCTGCCGTGCCGCGCGAACGCGGGCAGCAGCCGGTGCGGCCCGGTCGCCGCGGCCACGTCCGCCGGGTTCACGCACAGCACCGCGCCGCGCGTCGTCGGCCGCAGCACCCCGGCCCGGGTCAGGTCGTAGCGCACCAGCGAGTTGACCAGCGTGGACTTGCCGACCCCCGTCGAACCGCCGATGACCAGGTGCAGGGGTCCGCCGGACTCGCGCAGCCGGGGGATGAGATAGTCGTCGATCCGCTGCAGCAGGTCGAGCCGGAGAGCGCGCACGTCTGCGGCCCCCTCTGCGGTGAGGGGGAATCGGGGTGCGGCGACGTGGTCGCGCAGGGCACCGACAGCGCTGAGCAGGTCCGCGTCCGGGCCTGTGATCGTCACAGCGTTACCCTGCCTTAAAGGCTCAGTCAAGGGAACAGCCCGGCCGGGATACTTCGGTAACTTCTGGATTGCGAATTCACTGCGGAACGATGCCAGACCGGCGAGTGCCGCCCCCCGACGGCCGATCTGCCCGGTTCCGACCGCTCGGATCCGGCCAACTCGAGGGGTGGTCCGGTACCCTGATTCGGCGTAAGGCGAGCCACGAGCCAAGCCCCGATAGCTCAGCGGATAGAGCAGGTGCCTTCTAAGCACTTGGTCGCAGGTTCGATCCCTGCTCGGGGCACTGACCTGGAAAACACTATATTCGGGTCCTAATATACCCCAGGCTTTGCGGTTAGGCCAAGTGCCTATGGGCACTTGGTCATCTCGGCTCCCTCCGTGGGTGGCTTCGACTTCGGCCACGGAAGCGCGCTGTCGCGATCCATGTGAGAAAGCCTAGTCGTGGGCCTCGCGATCACGTCAAGGCTGTCGATTGCTTCGGGGGCAGCCTCGTCTCGAGTGGTCTGACCTGCGGAGATGCCGCAAGCGATCTCTGGTTCCGGCACTGCGTGAGTCACGGCAAGTGATCTTGGAGGGCGCTGGACGGCGTGCAACCCTTCCCGATCAACCTGCCTCAGAGGTGAGCGCAATGGGATGCCTGGCTCCCTGCCTCCGCAGCTTCGACCGCTTCCTGCGCGGCGAGATAAAGTCCCCGCGAACCCGCGAGATCGCCACCTGCGGCGGATCCCGGCCGAATACCTGCGCCACTGCAACGGTTGCTGCTCCCGCAGGCCGAGCAACGCCGGATATACCGCACACCCGTCCTCGGCGGCCTGATCAACGAGTACGAACGAGCCGCCCGACCCGCGAACCTCGTAGCTATTTAACACCAGGTCACGGGTGTGGACTGGGTGAGTGCCCCCAACGGGCCGAGCGGAGCCGCGGCTAGCATCGCATCCGGGTTTCGCGGGCCGGTGTCGAGTAGCTCACCGGGTCTGTGCCTCGTGCAACCGGGCGTACGCGCCCTGTGTCTGCAGCAGCGATTCATGTGTGCCGACCTGCGCGACTTGGCCGCCGTCCATGACGACGATGCGGTCGGCGTTCCGGACGGTGGACAGCCGATGCGCGACGACGAACGTGGTGCGGCCGTGCATCAACCGCTGAAGCGCCTCTTGGATCAGTGCCTCGGAGCGCGTGTCGAGCGCCGAGGTCGCCTCGTCGAGGATCAGCACCCGCGGGTCGCGGATGACGGCGCGGGCGATCGCGAGTCGCTGCTTCTGCCCGCCTGAAAGGCGTGCACCGCGTTCGCCGACGACGGTGTCGAGTCCGGCGGGAAGTCGCTCGACGAATTCGAGCGCGTTGGCGTCGTGCAGCGCCGCGGTGATCGCATCGTCGTCCACGCGGTCGAGCCCGTAGCCGACGTTCTGCCGGATGGTGCCCTCGAAAAGGATCGTCTCTTGCGGCACGATCGAGACGAATCGGCGGAACGTACGCAGGTCGAGGTTCTGCATGTCCCGTCCGTCGAGCTCGATTCGCCCACTGGTCGGGCGCAGGAAGCCGATGACGAGATTGAGCACGGTGGACTTGCCCGCGCCCGACGCGCCGACGAGCGCGACGGTCTGGCCCGGCTCGATCGTGAGATCGAAGTGGAGCACGGACGGGCTGGCCGAATCCGGGTAGGCGAAGCCGACATCGCGGAAATCGAAGCGCCCGGCGGTGTCGTCGACGACCGCCTTGCCCTCGTTGCTCTCCAGATCCGGCGCCTCGAGCACCTCGCCGACCGACCGCACCGACTCGAGCCCCTTGCTGACCACCGGTGCGAGATTGAGCAGCACCGTCACGGACCCGGTGAGCGAAGTGAAGTACGCACTCAGCATGACCACGTCGCCCGGCGTCACGCCGAACAACGAGTAGTACGCGATCAACGCGGCCCCGGCGAGGCAGCCGACACCGACGGCGTTGAGCACGATCCAGGCCAGCGCGCCGAATTTGCCGTTGGTGCGGTCAAGGGCGAGTCCCGCGTTTCGCACCTTCCGCAGCGTGCCGTCGACGCGTTCGATCGCATTGCGTTCGAGACCGTGGGCGCGTGTGATCGGGATGAGCGCGGTCATCTCGAAGACGCGGGACGAAAGCTGCTCGATCTCCTGGCGGAATGTCTCGTTGTGCCTGCGCAAGCGGGAACGCAGCCGCACTACGACGAGGCCGGCAGTCGGCACCACGAGCAGGAACACCGGCAGGAAGGCAGGAGTACGCACGCTGATGACGGCGAGGCCGCCGAGGAGGCTGGAGGTCGCGCTGAGTGCGCCGTCGCTGGCTTGTTGCAGCATCTGTTCGACGGTTTCGACGTCGCGCACGACCTTGGTCTGCAGTACTCCGGAGCTCACGCGCGTGTGATAGCCGATCGACAGTTCCTGCAGGCGGTGGCACAGTGCGTACCTCAGGGTATTGCTGATACGGCGGATCGACCGGCTGTAGCAGCGAATATAGGCCAGGTGGCCGGGCAGGTTCAGCAGAAGCAGCATGAACAGCAGCCCGCAGTTGAGCCAGAGCCGGCTGACCGGTTGGTGGCTGACCACGACGTCCACGACGTTCGCGGTTACCAGGGGCAGCAGCCAGGTCGGACTCGCCTTGACCATGAAGAAGAGCGCGCCGAGCGCGAGGCGGCCGCGGTCGGGGCGGGCGAGATAGGCGAGCGTGCGCAGCGGATGCTCGCCGCGGAAGCGGTGGCGGTCGATGGGTCCGGAGCTGTAGGCCATTAGGACTCCCCTAGTGGTACGGACCTTACAATGGTCCCAGAATCAGACCGATGGTCGGGCTTCCGACCGCCAGGCGGACAATCTCGCGCTGTCGGCGGCCTGGAACCGAGGCTGCGAAGCTGGATG